>CALFMQ010000435.1 GCA_937879825.1 uncultured Phycisphaerales bacterium | reverse complement strand
CGTTCGGGCGGGGTTTGACGGGGTGTTCCGGCCCCGGATTCCGTCACCAGGAGCCGACAGATTTCAGGCATGCCCGACCACGCAACAGCCCCCATGAGCGAGACCGAGAAGCCGAAGAAAAAGCGCACGGACCAGGCCTACGGTGCCGACCAGATCAAGATTCTGGAGGGGCTCGAGGCGGTGCGGAAGCGCCCCGGCATGTACATCGGTGATACCGGCGTGGCGGGTCTGCACCAGTTGGTGTGGGAGGCGGTGGACAACTCGATCGACGAGGCGATGGCGGGGCGCGCCACGACGGTTGAGGTGCGCATCTTCGCGGATGGATCGATCTCGGTGACGGACGACGGGTCGGGGATTCCGGTCGACAAGAAGCGGCACGAGAATCCGCAGTTCGACGGGAAGCCGGCGGTCGAGATCGTGATGACGGTTCTGCACGCGGGCGGCAAGTTCGGGGAGGAGGGCTCGGCGTACAAGGTGTCGGGCGGTTTGCACGGCGTGGGTATCTCGTGCGTCAATGCGCTGTCGGAGTGGCTGGATGTCGAGGTGTTCCGCGAGAACAAGATTCACAAGATCTCGTTTGCGCGGGGCGTGACCTCCAAGCCGCTGCATGTCGTTGGGGACATGGACGACCCGAACAACACTGGCACGCGGGTGCACTTCAAGCCGGACCGCGACATCTTCGGCGATGTTGAGTTCAACCACTCGACGCTGGAGCATCGCCTGCGCGAGCTGGCGTACCTGAATCCCGGCGTGATCATCCGGTTGACCGATGAACGCGTCGGCCCGGACGGGAACATCAAGGACCATACCTTCCAGTTCCAGGACGGCATTGCAGAATACGTGGCCCACCTGAACCACAACAAGGGCACGATTCACGATGTGGTGATGCTCAAGGGGCAGAGCGAGGACGGCAAGTACGCGTGCGAGATCGCGCTGCAGTACAACGACTCGTACAACGAGTTGCTGCTGAGTTTCGCCAACAACATCCGGACGGTGGACGGCGGCACGCATCTGTCGGGCCTCAAGACCGCGCTGACGCGGACGCTCAACAACTACGCCAAGAGCGCGAACCTTCTGAAGGAGAAGGACCCGACGCCCTCGGGCGAGGATTTGCGCGAGGGGTTGGCGGCGGTGGTGTCGGTGAAGTTGCCCGAGCCGCAGTTCGAGGGCCAGACCAAGGGCAAGCTGCGGAACACGGATGTGGAAGGGTTTGTCTCGCAGATCGTCGGTGAGAAGCTGGGCCAGTGGCTCGGCGAGCATCCGAGTGAGGCGAAGAAGATCTGCCAGAAGGGCGTGCTGGCGGCGCAGGCGCGCGAGGCGGCGCGGCGGGCGCGTGATCTGACTCGGCGCAAGAGCGCGCTGGAGTCGGGCTCGATGCCGCACAAACTGCGGGACTGCACGACGAAGGACATCGACCGGTCGGAGATGTTTATCGTCGAGGGTGATTCTGCGGGCGGGAGCGCGACGCAGGGTCGCGATGTTGAGACGCAGGCGATTCTGCCCTTGCGCGGCAAGCTGCTGAATGTCGAGAAGGCGCGGCTGGACAAGGTGCTGGCGTTTGAAGAAATCAGAACGCTTATCTCGGCGCTGAAGTGCGGGATCGGCGAGGACTTCGATATTGCGAAGCTGCGGTACGGGCGCGTCATCATCATGACGGACGCGGACGTCGACGGCTCGCACATCCGGACGCTGCTCTTGACCTTCTTCTTCCGCCAGATGCCGGAGTTGATCGAGCGGGGCAAGGTGTACATCGCGCAGCCGCCGCTGTACCAGGTGACGCGGGGCAAGCGTTCGCAGTATGTGCTCAACGAGAAGGCGATGGCGGACGTGCTGATCGACCTCGGGCTTGACGGCACGACCTTCGTGGTCCGCGACACCCAGCGTGTTGATGAGAGGACGGGCGAGCCGCGGGTGGAGCGCGAGGTGTCGGGCGATGACCTGCGCCGGCTGGTGCGGTCGCTCCGGCGGCTGCGCGAGCTTGTGGAGATTGTGGAGCGTCGGGGCGTGACCTTCCCGGAACTGCTGGAGACGCGCGCGGGTGATCCTGCGGGCAAGAACCGCTTGCCGTCGCATCGCGTGACGTGGGCGGGCGGCGCGGGTTCGGGCGCGGCGTTCTTCTGGTCGGAAGAGGATGCGCAGGCGTTCGTGCGGCAGCGCGAGGACCTCAAGCCGGCGTCGATCACGGACGAGATGCGGAACGGCGCATCGATCGCGGTTGTCCGCGAGCTGCACGAGAACCGGGAGTTGTCGCTGGTGTTCGGTGAGCTGTCATCGCTCGGCGTTTCGATCGACGACTACGCGCTGACGCAGGGCGAGGATGTGACGGGCGCGAAGCTGGCGACGAAGTACGCGTGGCGGACGACGGGCGGGGCGGGCAAGCCCGCGTCGCGCGTGCAGGTCGCTACGGATGAGGACTCGGAGGATGGGGACGAGTCCGTTGAGGTGGGTGAGGCGGCGAGCGCGGGCGGGTGCGTCACCGATGTGACCGGACGCGTCGAGCAG
>CALFMQ010000434.1 GCA_937879825.1 uncultured Phycisphaerales bacterium | reverse complement strand
GGATGCAGGCGGCCTCGGAGATCGTCGGCCCCAAGGGGCGCATCGTCGGCATCGATCTCAAGGAGGTCCGCCACGCGATGCCGCCCAACGTGACGGCGATCGTGGGCGACATCTACGACATCGACGCAGCCCAACTGCTGCAACTGGCGGGCGATCCCAAGGGGGGGTTCGATGTTGTGATCTCGGACATGGCCCCGAACACGACCGGTCACAACGAGCACGAACTGTCGGTGCGCCTGTGCGAACGGATCCTGGAGTTGCTCCCCGCGCTGTTGCGCAATGGGGGGAACATGACGATGAAGGTCTTCGAGGGCGGCGACTACCCGCGCCTGCTCAAGGACACCGCGCGCCTGTTCAACCAGTGCAAGGGGTACAAGCCCAAAGCCACGCGCGGCGTCTCGCGCGAGATGTACATCGTGGGGGTGGGGTACAAGGGGTGAGTTTGATTGATATCAAAAAGGCCGCGGGCCCCGGGGATCACCCGAGGCCCGCGATTTCGGCCGGCGTTGGCTGTAAGCCGAGTTCTGTATCCCGTGACGACCGGAGTCGTCGCGGGTGACGGCCATTTCTCTCGGCGCGCCGTTGCCGACGCGCTCCAGCGGTCTACCCGCCGCCTGCCGCCCGGACCGGGCGTCCTTCCGAAGAAGGCGGCGGCTGCATGACCTTGCACGAGGCGGGGTTTGCCGTGCCCCGGATGTCACCACCCGGGCGGTGCGCTCTTACCGCACCCTTTCACCCTTGCCTGATCCCTTGCGGGCCATCGGCGGTCTGCTCTCTGTTGCACTTTCCATCGCCCGTGACCGTCCGGGCGTGTGGGCGTTACCCACCACCTTGTCCTGCCGTGCTCGGACTTTCCTCCCCGCCTCCCATGCCGACAAATCGACACTTGGGAGACGGAGCGGCCGCCCGCCAACGCGGTGGGAGTATATGTCGGCCGGATCGCATCCTCCCCCGATCCCCATCGGGGGAGGTGTCACATGAAATGTGACGGAGGGGGGCCGTCGATCACGAGGCAGACTTCGCCCCCCATCCCCCCCACCGGGACGCTCCGCGTCCCGACTCCCCCGCTGGGAGCGTGGGAGTGTGCAGAGCCGCTTCCGCTCGCGGCTCCGAAAGTCTCCTAGACCATCCCCTCCGCCGCGGCAGCGAAACGGAAGTCCTTGTCCGTCAGGCCCCCCGCGTCGTGGGTGGAGAGCGTGAGCGTGACCTTGTCGTATCGGATGAGGATGTCGGGGTGGTGCTGGACGCGCTCGGCCTCCAGCGCCACCTTGTTGACGAACGCGATCGACGCCACGAAATCGGGGAAGTTGAAGGTCCGCTGAATCGCGCTGTTGAACTGCGACCAGTCGGGCAGATCGCCCAGGCGCTTGGTGATCTGATCTGGTTCGAGTTTGGCGATCTTGGTCATGTGCTCGCTCCGTCCCCCCCGCTCCTCCGGCCCCACGCGATTCCGTTGGCGCGTAGTCTTTGGCATGGGCACCGCCGCGTCAAATCCCGCCCGCCCCCCCGCTTCGCCCCCGATCACGCGCCTCGCGCCGTCGCCGACGGGCGCGCTGCACCTGGGCAACGCGCGCACCTTCCTCATCAACTGGGCGCTGGCGCGGCGGAACGGGTGGAAGATCGTCATGCGCATCGAGGACCTCGATGGCCCGCGCATCAAGCACGACGCCGACAAGGCGATGCTCGACACGCTCGCGTGGCTCGGGCTCGATTGGGACTGCGGCCCGACCTGGCAGTCGCACGATCTCGAGCCCTACCGCGCCGCGATGCGAACCCTTGCGCAGCGTGCTCTGGTGTTCCCGTGCGACCTGACGCGGGCGCAGATCGAGGCCGCGTCGTCGGCCCCGCAGCAGGACGGCCCTTCCGAGTCGCGCTTCCCGCGTGAACTGCGCCCGGAGATCGTGGCGCGGGCGTTCTCGGATGAGTCCACGAACTGGCGCTTCGTCGTGGGCGACGACGCGGTGTCGTTCACCGACGCGATTCACGGCGCCGTCACGCACACGCCCGCCGACTCGATCGGGGATTTCGTGGTCTGGACCAAGCGCGGCACGCCCTCGTACCAGCTGGCCGTGGTCGTCGATGATGCTCGCCAGGGCGTGACGCATGTTGTGCGGGGGGATGACCTGCTGGACTCCACGTCGCGCCAGATCCTGCTGTATCGCGCACTGGGCCTGCGCGAGCCGCGCGTGTGGATGCACCTGCCGCTGGTCGTGGGCGAGGACGGCAAGCGCCTGGCCAAGCGACATGGCGACACGAGACTGCTCACCTACCGCGAGCGCGGTGTGGCACCGGAGCGCATCGTCGGTCTGCTCGCGTCCTGGAGCGGCGCTGCACCAAGCCGCACCGAGATGGACGCCCGCGAGTTCTCTCGGCGGTTCGATGCCGTTAGCATGTCAATGGATCAGACGGTCTTCACGAAGGAGGACGAGGCGTGGCTGCTCGGCTCTTAGCTCATCGCGTGACACTCTGTGCGCTCACCGCGGCGCTGTCGGCGCTGGGTGCCTGCACCGACACCAAGCCCGCCCTGACGCCCGACGGCAAGGTGGTCGTCACGCTCGCCGACAAGTCTTTCCGGATGGATCTCGCCGACGATCGCGACGAGCAGCAGAAGGGACTCGGCGGCGTCACGGAGATTAAACCGGACGAGGGGATGCTCTTTGTCTTCCCCGGCGCGACCGAGCGCTTTTTCGTGATGCGCAACTGTGTCATCCCGATCGATATCGCGTATCTCGACGATACGAAGCGCATCGTCTCGATGTATACGATGCAGCCCGAGGAGCCGCGACGCGACGATGAGGCCGAGGGCAACTACGAGGCGCGACTCAAGCGCTACCCGAGCCGGTACCCGGCCCGATATGTGCTGGAGTTCCGGGCCGGCACACTCGAAGCACTCGGCGTATCCAACGGCGACGAGGTCCGGTTCGAGGTCCCCGCCTCAAGCCGGTGACGCCGACCGCCGATGCCCCCAAACGGGTTGGTGGGTGTGACGGCGGCAATCATTCCGAGGGAACTGTCCGATAGCCGCCGCTCGCCCCGAGGGTGCTCTCGAAAGGGGTCCGCTGTGGCATCGAAAGATCGCAACTCGCATTCGATCACATTCGTGGGCCCCGAGCCGGGCGAGGCGTCGCAGGCGCGGTACTGGCGTCCCATCGCCAACGCCTGGCCCGCGTACGCCGCACCCTGCACACTGCGCCCCGCGCGGTTCGAGCAGATTCTCGAAGACGACGAGTTCTCGCTCGGCAGCGCGCTGCTGGCCGTGATCGACTCCATCGACGACACCGCGCGCATCTACCAGCTCGTCGATCGGCTGAGCGACGCGTCGGTGCCGGGTGTCATCATGGTGCCCGACAGTGACGAGCGATTCGCGCGCATCGGCGAGCAGGGCGTGATCGTCATGCCGCGCTCGACGCCGCCCGTCGTCGCCGCCGCCACGCTCGCGGCGCTCGCCGAGCGTCAGCCGATGGTCGATCTGCTCAACGCCGAACTCCGCACCGCTCGCCGGTTCCAGGGCGGCCTCCGCGGCGAGATGGAGCGCATCCACGATGAGCTGCAACTCGCGGCATCCGTGCAGCGCGAGTTCCTGCCGCACACGCTCCCGCAGGTCGAGGGCATCGACTTCCGCGTGCTCTTCCGTCCCGCGGGGTATGTGAGCGGCGACATCTACGACGTGCAGCGGCTCGACGATCACACGATCGGCTTCTTTGTTGCTGATGCTGTCGGTCACGGCGTTCCCGCCGCACTCATGACGATGGTGCTGGCCAAGGGGCTCACGACGCACATCACGACCGAGGACACGCACGAGATTCTCGCGCCCGCGGAGGTGCTCGAACGACTCAACCGTGAGATGGTGCGCCGCCACGCCGATGTGCCGCGCTTCGCCACCGCGGTTTACGGAACCATTGATATCAATACGCGGCGCGTCACACTCGCCGGCGCCGGCCATCCGCCGCCCCTGCGCATGACGACCAACGAAGTGACCAAGGTCGAGACGTCGGGCGGCTTGCTGGGCGTCTTCGCCGACGACAAGTACGACCAGGTCGAGTTCACGCTCGACGACGACGAGATGCTGCTGATCTACTCCGACGGCTTCGAGACGGCCTTCCCCTGCACCGAGGACAAGTCCTCCGACCGCAAGCGCCCGACCCACCATTACCTCGATCACTTCCGCGAGGCGTCGGTCGTCTGGCGCGAGGACGGGCTGGCGGGCGCGATGCGCCGGCTCACCGATGCGCTGGACTCCCAGCGCGGCTCGCTCCACCAGATCGACGACCTCACCGCGCTGCTGATCGTGCCGGGCGTCGAGTCGGGTGTGAACCGGTCGCTCACGGGGAGCACGAAACTCTCGGTCGCCTGATCGCGCCGGGTATACTCATCGCTTCGACCAACGCGCCGAAGCGCCCGAGTGCCCCACGCGATGACCACCTCCCCCACCTCCCCCAACATCCATCCGACCGCGCAGATTCACCTTTCGGCGCGAGTTCATCCCGGCGCGATCATCGAGCGCGATGTCATCGTCGGCCCGGAATGCACCATCGGTGAGGGCACGCGCCTCCGCGATCGCGTCGTCATCGTCGAGCGCACCACCATCGGGAAGCACAACGACATCCATCCCTACGCCGTGCTGGGGGGCGACCCGCAGGACCGCGCCTTCAACAAGGACGAGCGCGGCCTGCTTATCGTGGGCGACAACAACATCATCCGCGAGCATGTGACGCTCAACCGCTCCACCGGCAACGAGGTGCCCACGCGCCTCGGCTCGGGGTGCATGCTCATGTCCGCGTCGCACATGGGGCACAACTGCCAGGTCGGCGACCGGGTGGTCATGGCCAACGCGTGCATTCTGGCCGGGCACTCGCGCATCGGCGACGGGTGCGTGCTCTCTGGCTCGACCGCGGTGCACCAGTTCACGCATGTCGGGCAGGGCGTGATGTTCCGCGGCGGCGCGATGGTCTCGCAGCATGTGCCGCCGTTCGTGATTGTGGGCGACCACAACCGGCTGTCTGGTCTGAACCGCGTCGGGCTCCGGCGCAATCCCGCGATGAAGCCAGAAGACCGCACCGAGGCGACGATCGTGTACCGCGCACTTTTCCGCGACCGCGAAGGCACGCCGATCCGCGAGGTGCTTGCGGAACTGCGCTCGCGCTCGTGGAACACGGCTGCGTCGCGCATGCTCGAATTCGTCGAGGACGCCCTCGCGCAGACCGGCCCACGCGCCCGCGGCCTGTGCACCGCGCGCGCGCTGCCCGTTCGCGCCGGCGTGGCGAGGGATGAGGATTGAGCACCTCGTAGTGCGGATGGCCGATACTCTCTGCACCCTCCCCCGATTCCCATCGGGGGAGGTGTCACGCGGAGCGTGACGGTGGGGGCTGCTTGACTCTCGACTGTGCTGCCTGTGCGATCACTTGGAGTGTCCCGCTTGGGTCTGTCGCAATGTGCGAAGCGGTCAGTCTCAACACTTCAATACCGCGATCGCGCAGCCATTCATCCCGCTGGCGATCGTGTTCGAAACGCTCTGCGCCAGCATGGAATCGGCTGTCAATCTCAACAACAAGCGCCGCTTCATGACAATAGAAGTCTGCGACGTACGGACCGATCGGATGCTGGCGGCGGAACCTCAGGCAGTTGAGACGCTTCCCACGGATGCGCGACCAGAGCACATTCTCAGGAGGCGAGTCATTGACGCGGAGTTCACGGGCGCGGTTCTTCGAGTCTGGAGAAGCACGCACTTCGGTTCGTAGTGGTCGTTGCTCCTGAGACACTCGGCATTTACTCCTTCACCCCACCCCCTCCGCCTCGCCT
>CALFMQ010000433.1 GCA_937879825.1 uncultured Phycisphaerales bacterium | reverse complement strand
GCGTTTACTTCGGACGCCGCGACGAAGTGGAGCGAGGACTGGGTGGCGTGGGGCCGGTACAAGCAGTTCTGGGAGCAGCACATCCGGTGGGCGATGCGTCCGGCGGGCGCGGCGAACCTGAGCGTGGCGACCGAGACGCGCGGTGATTCGACGCACGTGATCGTGACGGCGCTGGACTCGGTGGGTGATCCGCTCAACTTTGCGGCGTTCCGCGGCGCGGTGGTGGACCCGGACCTGAAGGCGCAGGGCTTTGAACTGACGCAGACCGCGCCGGGACGGTACGAGGGAGATTTCGCGTCGAACAAGGCGGGGACGCACATTGTCACGCTTCGGTACGACGCCGCGGGCGCGGATGGCGGTGCGCCGGATCGCGGCTCCGTGCAGGCGGCGGTGCTTCGCCCTTATCCGGATGAGTACCGCGCGCTGGAGGACAACACGCCGCTCTTGCAGCAGGTGGCGGACCTGACGGGCGGGCGCGTGCTGCCCGACAACGACCCGGCGGGCGCGGATTTGTTCAGTCGGCAGGGGCTGACGATGCCGGTGTCGCTCCGCTCGATCTGGCTGGCGATCGCGCTGGTGTCGCTCGGCATTTTCCTGACAGATGTCGCGGTGCGGCGCGTGCGGATCGATATCCCGGCGATCATTGCGTGGGCGCGTGGGCTGTTCAAGGCGAAGCGGTCGGCGGCGTCGCAGGTCGATGCGCTGCGCGCGGCGCGCCAGTCAACACGGGCGAAACTCGCGGAGCGGGCCGCGCGGAGCGAGAAGGGTGCTAAGGCCGAAGCGCCCGCCGCGATCGACAAGGGCCGGAAGTTCGAGGCGGGGGATGAGTACCTGAAGAAGCCGGCGCGGAGCGTGACCGATGCGCCGGCCCCCATTGTTGACAAGCGCAAGAGTGCCGCCGACTCGCAGCAGCCGGGCGAGAAGGGCAAGAACGAAGAGGGTGGGGCGGGGGGGATGTCGCGGTTGCTGGCGGCGAAGAAACGCGCGCAGGATCAGATGAAGGACGAGGACAAGCAGAACTGACTCGCCGCGAGCGGCGAATGGAGTTGCAGATATGGCGATGAACGAGAACGCGATGACCCCCGATGATGTGAAGGCCAAGTGCGCCGAGTTCCGGAGTGTGTTCGAGGGGCTGCGCAACGAGATCGGGCAGGTGATGGTCGGGCACCGCGACATCATCGACGGCGTGCTGATCGGCCTCTTCACGGGCGGGAATATCCTGCTCGAGGGGGTGCCGGGTCTGGGCAAGACGCTGCTGATCCGCACGCTGGCGCAGACTTTGAGTCTGGAGTTCAGCCGCATTCAGTTCACGCCCGACCTGATGCCGGCGGACATCGTGGGCACGAACATCGTGACGGAGGACCCGCACACGGGGCGTCGCCAGTTCGAGTTCCAGAAGGGGCCGATCTTCGCGCAGGTGGTGCTGGCCGACGAGATCAACCGCGCGACGCCCAAGACGCAGTCGGCGCTGCTCGAGGCGATGCAGGAGAAGACCGTCACGGTCGCCGGCGAGCATTACAAACTGGAGCAGCCGTTCTTCGTGATGGCGACGCAGAACCCGATCGAGCAGGAGGGCACCTACCCGCTGCCCGAGGCGCAGATGGACCGGTTCCTGTTCAAGATCGTGGTCGGGTACTCGCAGTTGGAGGACCTGATGACGATTCTGGATCGGACGACGGGCGGCGTGACGCCGACTGTCAGGCCGCTGATCGACGGGCCGAAGATTCTGGAGTGGCAGCAGTTCGTGCGGAACGCGATCGTGGCGCCGCATGTGAAGGAATATGTCGCGCGGCTCGTGCTGGCGACGCACCCGGAGGGGCGCTTCGCGCCGGGGATCACGAACCGGTACATCCGCGTGGGCGCCTCTCCCCGCGGCGCGCAGGCGCTGATGCTGGCGGGCAAGGTCAAGGCGCTGACGGACGGGCGGTACCATGTGTCGTACAAGGACATCGCGGAGATCGCGCGTGCGGCGCTGCGGCACCGGTTGGTTCTCAACTTCGAGGCCGAAGCGGATCGAATCGACCCCGACATGATCGTGGATGAGATCGTGAAGGCGACGCCCCACGAGCCGGTCTTGGCGGGGGCGAAAGGATGAGCAAGTCGCTCATCATCATTGGACTCGTCGCGCAGGCAGGCGCATTGGTGGGATGCGCCAAGACCGTCACGACGCCGGGCGGCATTCCCGATGTCGTAGCGGTTGATATTCCGGGTCTGGCGGGAGTCTGGGAGCCCGATCCACAGCATCCGAGCTATGGCACGCGGGACCTTCCCATGACAATACGCCGCACCGGGCGTGGCAGGTACGAAGTATCGATGACGTTCGATGAAGCCGTGAAGACCTCAAGTGCGGTCGCGTTCGACTGGTCTGACAAGACCTACATCGAGTTCGACTTTCCTGCGCAGGATGATGAAACGCCGTATCGATCGCTTGCATATGGAACCGCGGTCGTGACCAATGATCGACTGAGACTGAACTTTGTCTCGATGTATTTCTCACCGTCTTGGCAACTGTATTACTTCGCCGAGCACTTCGGGTTCGACCCCGAGCAACCTGTTCCTCCTCAACGTCGTGCGGAGGTTGTTGCGGCGTTTGTTGATGATGCAATCGAGAATGGCGGCGATGACGACATCTATCTGGTTCGCGTGAAATAATGCTCCGCACCACCGCACCAACCCGGCCCCGATCTCTTGACGAGTTGCTCGACGGCCCGCTCGTCGCCAAGCTA
>CALFMQ010000432.1 GCA_937879825.1 uncultured Phycisphaerales bacterium | reverse complement strand
GAGCGCGCCGAGACCATCGTTCGTCATCACGGAGAGCCGACTGATGCTCGACGAGACCATGACGGCATCGATGGTCGTCCCCGCGTCGATCGGACCCAGCGCCAGCCTTCGGTGCCCGCTCCCCGATCCCTGATGTCTCGTCGCCGGGCCGAGCACGCCATTCCCATTGTTCAGGAGCGTGTAGAGCCCGTGAAGGCTCGAGAAGGACGGTTGGTCGCAGGCAGCCGCGACATCCGTATCGCCATCGCCATCGAGATCTCCCAGCGCGAAGTCCCGCGGGTCGGCGGCGACGGTCGTGTGCACGAACGCCCCGAACAACCCCACGCCGCTGTCCAGCGCCACGCTCACAAATATGGAGTTCCCCGCGACAAGATCGGGGCGTGCGTCCGCATCCATGAAGCCGATCGCTATCGCCAGCGGTGAGGCGTACTCATAGTTCCCCCGCGCGAAGAAGTCCCCGGCGCCGAAGTTTCGCAGCACATAGACACGGCTCGCCGCAAAGTGCGAGATGATGATGTCCGGGAGGCCGTCGTCGTTCACATCGCGCACAAGGACCCGACTGGGTCCATCCAGCACCGCGACCGCTGAGACCGGCGCGAAGGTCGCATCGCCCGCGTTGTACGCGATCGAGATCGTGTCATCGGCGGAGTTCGGAGTCACGATGTCTATGTCCCCATCACCGTCGAGGTCGCCCAGCGCCACATCGCCCGGATTGCCGCCCACCGCGACCGGCGATCCGGTCGCGAACGTGCCATCGCCGTGATTCAACAGAATCAGCACCCGATTGCCGGCCGTGTCGGCGGCGGCGATGTCCAGATCACCATCGCCGTCAAAGTCGGCAAGCGCCACCGCCCGGAACGCCCCCGGGGTCGTCGATACCGTCACGGGTGGCATGAACAACTGGCCCATCGCGGAGCCAAGCGTCATCATCGCACCAAGCGCACCGCCCAGGAACAAGGACGAACGATGGAGTGGATTGCCTCGCATGGCGATTGCTCCGGCTGGATGGGGGCTTCGCGTTGAACGTACGTCGGTCACGGGGGATGTCAACACAAATCGCACCGCCGCGGGTGCGATTCTCGTGAGGTTTGACTGTCGATCGGGCCCGGCTGGTGCGGCGCCGCGCGCTCAGGGGCACGCGCGCCCGAAGCCCGCGGCGAAGACCACGAAGTCCGCGGTGTTCACCACGCCATCGCCATTGCAATCGCCAAGAGTGCCCGCGGGAACCGAAGCGCCGAAGTTCGACGCCAGGATCACGAAGTCGTGCGCTGTCGCGAAGGCATCGCCGTCGATGTCGGCGGGGCACAGCGCACCCGCGGGGCGATTGGACGTCTGGTTGGAGACGATCTCGAGCCCGTACGCGGAGACGACGACCATATCGATATCCCCATCCTTGTCCATATTCCCCGCGGCGACGGAGTCCGCCTGGTCCACCGCGTACGCGGTGCGGGGGCCGAACGTGCCGAAGCCCGAGTTGAGCAGGACACTGAATGAGTCGGAAACGAAGTTCGCTGTGGCCAGGTCCGGGTGGCCGTCACCGTCAAAGTCCGCGCAAGCAAGGCCGAACACGTAGATCCCACTCTCATACGTCGCGAACGGACCAAACACCCCGTTGCCCTGATTCAGCCGGACATTAATCGCTCCGACCGTTTGGCCACCCGCGGTCGCGACATCGAGATCTCCGTCCCCGTCGAGGTCCCGCACCACCAGCCCGTGCGCGTTCGACAACATCGGGTACGTGTCCCCGAGGGTCAGCACGCCCGCGCCGGAGTTGGTGAGCACTCGGAAGTTCGCGTTCCCAGTCACCACCGCATCCAGGTCTCCATCGCCATCCAGGTCGCCCAGGTCCAGATACTGCTGCACACCCGGACCCGTTGTGATCGTGGCCGGAGGCCCGAACGTGCCATCGCCGAGGTTGAGCAACACGCTCACCTCGCGCTGAATGCCGGCAACGACGATGTCCCGATCCCCATCCCCATCCATGTCACCGAACGCGATCGCGTAGCACCCCTCGCCCGCGAGGTAGCTCACCGGGAACCGAAACACACCTGAGCCTTCCGACAGGTACACATCCACGGAGTCGTTCAGGTATCCCTGGGATGAGTATCGCCCGTGCACAGCGATCGCCAGATCGACATCCCCATCGCCATCAAGATCGCCCACACCGACATTCGCCGCACCCCATGGGCTGGTGATCCTCGCAGCCGATGCAAAGCCACCTCCATGCTGGCGCAGCCAAAGCTCCACGACTCCGACCGTGTTGGGGTGGATCGCTCGATCTACCGTCACCAGGTCCTGATTCCCATCCCCGTCGAAGTCAACCACCACCACGTGGTCGACATCGTCCGGGTCGATCCGCAGCGACTCCCGGGAGAGGAACTCACCCCGCCCCATGTTCAACACCACACTCACCCCATTCGCGATCGGGTTCACGAACACCACATCCGTGTCCGAATCGCCATCGATGTCTCCCACACAGAACTCCGCTCGCGGCACGAACGCCGTCGATGCAACTTCGAACGTGCCATCGCCCGAGTTGAGCATCGTGTGCAGCCGGCTCCTCTGCCCGACCAGCATGTCCAGGTCCGAGTCTCCATCCACATCCGCGAATGCCAGCCCGTAGGGAGCATCCCAGAACTTGTACTCCACCGCCGGCGCAAACGACCCGTTTCCGGTATTCATCAGCACACACACAGGATCAAGGCTCGTCCATCCCGAGTTGCCCACGCAGGCGACCCCGATGTCAAGGTCGCCATCGCCGTCGAGATCGCCGACCTGCACCGACAGGGGCTCCACGCCGACAGGATTGGGAACCGCGGCGCCGAACGTGCCATCGCCCGCGTTCATCCGCACCTCCACGAGATCCGTGGAACTATGCGGCGAATGGGTCGAGACCATATCCAGATCACCGTCGCCGTCGAGATCCGCCAGCGCAATGGATGTCGGCTGACTGGCGCCCGTCACCGCGGGAACCCCAAAGATCCCTCCCTCGTTCCGAAGCACCGAGATGGAGCTCCACACCGTGGGCTGCGCGATGTTGGCACAAACCGCATCGGGTTCGCCATCGCCGTCGATGTCACCGATCGCTATCGCGACCGTCAGCCCGCCCGACGGATACGCAACCGCTTCCCCGAACGAGCCTGTGCCGTCGTTCAACAGCACCGCGATCGCTCCCTTGATCGCCACAACGATGTCCAGGTCCTGATCGCCGTCGATGTCCACGACCACCGGCGCGTCAGGGGTGTCACCACAGACGTACCGAATCGGGGTCGCGAATGCCCCGACGCCGTTGTTCATCAGCACGGATACCTCGCCGCTGTTTCTGTCGGTCGCGACTAAGTCAGCATCGCCGTCGCCGTCCAGATCGCCCATCGCGACACCTTGGGGACTATCGCCGCCCGTCAGCCACAGCCGCTCGGCAAAGATGTCGCCGGTGGCCAAGGGCAGGTACGACTTCAAGTCAGGCGCCGCTCCTTGCGCTGGCTGGCCATCAAGGGCTACCCAAAGCACAACCGCGGCCCACACAATCGCTCGCATGCAAATTCCTCTCGACAAACGCGTCATGCACCCTCAAAAAGATACCCACCAAAGAGAGGCGCATCAAAAAAATCGCACCCCCGTGGGTGCGATTCTTAGGCCCTTTGACTGTCACTCCACCCGGCTCAGGCCGTCTCGCCGACCT
>CALFMQ010000431.1 GCA_937879825.1 uncultured Phycisphaerales bacterium | reverse complement strand
CCCGTCTCCAGCGGCGGGCCGTACACCAACTGCGCGCCCGGCACGATCCGCTGAATCGCCTCCGCCATCACATGCGCCGCCGAGTGACGCATCAGGAACAACAGATCAGCCCGCTGCTGATCGTCGCGCGGGCGTGAAGTAATCAGCGAGAGCGTCGCGTCCTTCTCGATGGGCGTGCCGATATCGCGCAGCTCGCCGTCGATGCGCGCTCCCATCGACTGCTCGGCCAGCTTCGGGCCGATCGACATCGCCACCTCGTACGCGGTGACGGGCTTGGCGAACTCCTTCACGGAACCATCGGGCAGTGTGATCTTGGGCATGGGACTCTTCGGGGGGCGGGGGGGCTAAAGGGAAACGGTGCTAGATGTGGTGTCGATCGACGCCGGGGCCACGCATGGTAGTCTGTCGGGCATGATCTGCCCGTTCTGCGGCCGGGACCACGACCGCGTCATCGACTCCCGCTCCTCCGATGGCGGTCATGTCGTGCGCCGACGCCGGCAGTGCGAGGAATGCTCCAAACGCTTCACAACCTACGAACGCGTCGAGGAGACCAACCGCCTCGTCGTCGTCAAACGCGACGGCACCCGCGCCCCATTCAACCGCGAGAACATCCTCAAGGGCGTCCAGTCGGCGTGCGGCAAGCGGGCCATCGCCGAGGCCGCCAAGACCCGCCTCGTCGACGAAGTCGAAGAAGAAATCCACAAGGTCTACGACCGCGAGGTCGACTCCCGCCGCATCGGCGAACTCGTCGCGTCCAAACTCCGCGACCTCGACGAGATCGCCTACGTCCGCTTCGCCAGCGAGTATTACCAGTTCCGCAATGTCGGCGACATCCTCAACCAACTCGAGGAACTCAACACCCGCGTCAAGGATGTCCGCGAGCAGGGCAAACTCTTCGAAGACGCCGCCGACGCTACGAAGCGCAAATCAAAGTAAGCGCCGCCCCAGCCCCCAACTCACGCCGACTTCGACGCCTTCTTGCCCTTGTTCTGGATGGCCTCGCGCATCTCGTCGGCCATGTACAGAATCGCCCTGCAGTTCGGGCACTGCGTGTACTCGACACGCCGCAGCACCACGTTCACATGCTCCGCCGGCAACAGCGTGTAGCACGCACCGCAGTTGTATTCCATCCGCTTGCGGTCGATCTCCTCGACCGCAGCCATGATGTCCTCGATTCCCAGATCCATCAGCTCGTTGTACGAGGCCAGCGCATCCCCAGGCACCTCGGCCAGGGCCGCCTTCCGCTCCCCCTCCAGCTCCGCGAGCCGGTCCTTGATCTCCGACGCCCGCGCATCGCGATCCGTCAGCGCCACCCCCCGCACCTTCGACCGCTCGGCGTGCTCCGCGTTCTTCTGCGCCACCTGCTCGCGGATCTCATCCACCTTGCTCATCGACTCAAGCGCCCGCGTCTCGACAAGACCCTTGTCAGCCTTGAGCGTGTTGATCTCCGTCAGGATCGCGCTGTGCTCCTTCGAGGTCTGCGCCTTGTTCATCCGCTCACGCAGCATCGCGATCCGCTGCTCCGCCCCCTTCACCTCGTTCTCATCATTCGCGGCTTCGGCCTCGAGTTTCTGCGCCTGCGCTTTCAGCGTCTTGAGCGACTTGTCGATCTCGGAGAGCTGGTGATCCTGCGCCTTGAGGTACCGTTCCGCCGCATCCAGCCGCGAGCGCAGCCCGCGTATCTGCTGATCGACCCGGTACAAACGAAGCAACTTTGCCGTGACTGCCATGTGGTCTCCGCCGACGCCCCCTGACTCGATGCCGAACGGAAAGTGTACCACAAACCCCGCACCCCCTCCCACCGGTTGGGGTGAGAATGGATCGCTTCTTCATCCCCTCCCGCCGGGAGGGGCAGGGGAGGGCAGTTTGCTCGCAAGCAAGACGAGCTTGCGATTGTCCGCCACCCTCAGATCACCTTCAGGATCCAGTACGCCACCGGCGCCACCAGCAGCGGCGAGTCGATGATGTCCATCACCCCCCCGAACCCGGGCAGCGCCGCCGAATAGTCCTTGATCCCCGCATCACGCTTGAAGACCGACGCCACCAGATCCCCCGCCTGACCCACCGCGCCCAGCACCGCCCCGAGAATCAGCCCCTCCCACCAGTACGGGTCCTGCGTCGCCGGGGCGTGCGGCACGTAGGTCGTCGCCAGCACCGCCACCCCCGCCGACGCCGCCATCCCGCCCACCAACCCCTCCCAGGTCTTGCCCGGGCTGAGCCACGGGATCAGCTTGTGCTTGCCGATCAGCGTCCCCGTGAAATACGCCCCGATGTCGCACGACTTCGTGATCGCCAGCACCGCCAGCAGCCACCACCCCGAGTGCTCCTTGCGAATCGCGACAAGCAGCCCCCCCATGACCCCCACATACACAAAGCAAAGCAGTGTGCTCGCCACCGCCGCCACCACGCCCTCCGTCGTGTGGTCCCGCGTGTAGAAGATCATCGAGGCGATCAGCACCAGCGCCGCCGAGGTCCCCGCAAAGGCGACACCCGAGATCGAGCCGAGGTCGTCGGGCGTCGCCGCCGAAGTCGCAAGCCCGAGCAAGCCCGCCAGCGCCAGAAACCACCCCGGCGTCGGAATCGCGTGCGCCCGGAAGATCCCGCCGATCTCCCGGCTCGCCAGCACCACGATCACCGCCGCCACCGGCAACAGCAGAATCGCCCGCACGCCCGTCTCGTGCGCGAGCCACTCGTCCGCCCAGATCATCCCGATCAGGGCCGCGATCAGAATCACGCCGTAGGTCAGCCGATGTTTCAGCACGAGCAAAGACTACCGCAACGCGACAAACCGCACCGCGCGCCCGCGCTGCGCCGGATCGCCCATCAACCGCTCCACCCGCGGCAACGCCACCGTGTGCAGATGCTCGCCCTTGTCGATCACGACAAACCGCCTCCTCCCCCCGCTCCCGCCCTCCACCCCGGCCTCGGCGTCGAGCGAAATCACCGCCGCCGCCGTCGAACCCGAACCCGCAAAGGGATCCAGCACCACCGCGTCCGGCTTCGCATCAACCCCCGTCAGCGTCATGATGTGCCGCAGCAGCGACACCGGCTTCTTCCCGTTACGGAACCGCGCCCCATCCTCGCCCGCCACGCGGTTGAAGTCCTTCTCAAAGTCCGCATAGTTCGCGTGCGGCAGCTCATTCGCCCGCGCCCCCCCGACGGGCCTGCCCTGCAAATAGTCCGCGTTCCGCCGCGGCCCCTCCGGCGGCATCACAAAGTCCCGGTGGCCGATCCCGTCGCCACCCATCCCGTGAACGCGCACCAGCCACCCGCGATGCGTCCCGAAATGCCGCTCAAGATGCGCCACG
>CALFMQ010000430.1 GCA_937879825.1 uncultured Phycisphaerales bacterium | reverse complement strand
GATTGCTCATGGCGATCCTGTTGCCGACGCTCGGTCAGGCCTACGAGACGGCCAAGCGTGTGCAGTGCGCCTCGAATCAGCGGCAGATCGGTCTGGCCCTGCACATGTACGCGGATAACTACGGGGGCGTGCTCCCGCCGACGGTTTTCGGGATGAGCCCGAACCAGTGGGATCAGGACCCGCAGGAGATGGTGTATCTGCGACTGGATCACCACCCGCGCGTGGGGGATCAGGTTGCGTGGGATGGTCTGGGTTTCCTGCTCGATCTCGAGTACCTGACCCACCCGGGCGTGTTCTATTGCCCGAGCCACCGGAGTTTCCATACGTTTGATGATCACAAGGATGACTTCCGCACGGGCCGCGGGACGATCGCGGGGAACTACCTTTACCGGTTCGACTCGCGGGTGCGCGAGGGCTACCTGAGCGATCTTCCGAGCGATACGGCGTTGCTGGCGGACAGCTTCCGCTCGCAGCCGGATTACAACCACCGGGTAGGCATGAACTCTGTGCTGGCGGACGGCTCGGTGCACTGGTTCGGTGATCCGGGTCAGCGGCTGTACAACGTTGTGCCGTATTCGGAGTCGAGCCCGACATCGCGGACGATCGTGAAGCGGATGTGGGGATGGCTCGATATCGGGCATATCCCGACCATTATTGACTTCGTGCCTGTGCCTCCCGAGAACTGAGTCCGGGCGGTCGGGGCGCGGCCCATTCCCAATCGAAGAGCGATAAACTCGGTCGTGTGATGCGTGCGCGATCGGAGTTCCGTGCGCGCGATTTCGCGGAGCGTCGTGATCGACGACGAGGAGGCGTGCTGTGCGACTCAAGTTGTTGCTGCTCGTGGCGTTGATTGCGGCTCATTGTGCGGCGGACGCGGGTGCGGCGCTCGAGCCGACGCGGCTGTACTTCGGCGTCGATCAGCCGGTGACCCTTCGCGCGGTCGGCGCGGACGAGGGTGATCGAACGATCGCGCTGATCGAGGGGGGGACGGGGCGGGTGCTCGGCGAGCGCGGCGTGCGACCTGCGGGCGATGGCACTGTCGATCTGAGCGCGATGTTCGGTGATGTGCTCGGCGGCGTGGGCCGGCGGCAGGTGCTCTACGCGCAGGAGATGGTGGGGGGCGAGGCGGCGGGCGCGCCGGTCGTGATCGAGCCGATGCTGACGCCCAAGGTCGCGATGGACGGGAGGACCGCTGCGATTGTTGCTGCGTTCAATGCGGGCGATCGTGAGGCGATGGAGACGCTCCGCGGGATGAGCGAGGAGCAGATGGGCACGCTGGCCGGGCAGGTGGTGTGGCGGGAGCCGGCGGTGCGCGTGTGCGTGGGGTTCCGCGTGTACAGCGATCGGTTTATCGAGGTTGAGACGAGCCTGGGTGTGATGACGATCGCGATGCGGCCCGATGCGGCGCCGAATACGTGCTTTGAGATTCGCGGGTTGGTTGCGGGGGGCTTCTACACGGGTGTGCCTTTCCACAGGATCGTGCCGGCGGATCGGTACGGTCGGCCGTTCGTGGTGCAGGCGCGCGATCCCGGGGGAACGGGCGACGGGACGCCGGGATTCTCGATTGATTTTGAGCCCAGCGGGTTGGGGCATGACTTTGGTGTCGTGTCGATGGCGCGGGAACTGGACGACCAGAACTCGAATGGTTCGCAGTTCTTTATTGG
>CALFMQ010000429.1 GCA_937879825.1 uncultured Phycisphaerales bacterium | reverse complement strand
GCGGGTGATCGCGGAGGTAACGACAGCGCCGAAGCTCGAAGACTTCGGCGCGGCGTTCGACGCGGGCTATGTGAACGAATACGACCTGATCCTGCTGATGCTGGCGGTGATCGAGGTCAATGGTAGATTCAACCGTTCTACCGGGTATCTGCAGAAACTCAGCCGACGGCGGCCGCACACGCTGACGAAGGACCGCCCGGTGTTGCTGGACGCTGTGGAGCGGACGCGGCGAGCGCTGATCGATGCCGAACTGACGCGGGGCGAGGTGGGGTTGCCGTCCACCTGGCTGGCGATGCAGCTGCGATTCACCGGGGGCGTGGATGTGGTCGTGCGGGTGCTGCACGCGCTGGGCAAGGATCGGTTCGTTCGGAACTCGTGGGCGCATGCGACGCGGGGCGAGTCTTTCAGCCGACTCACCGAGGTGTCCGCGCCGATCGAGGAGGACACGCCGGCAGAGTTCGCCCGGCGTGTCAAGGACCTGAAGATTCCGTTGAAGCGCCTGCTCGAACTGGCGATGTACGCGCCGCAGTGGGCGGCGTATGTCGAGCACGCGACGGGAATGGCGGGATTGGAAGATGCGGTCTGGTGGATCCATGCGCACACGAAATCGCGTGATCTGTGGCAACGGGAGGATATCCGGGCCATCTGGGAGTCTCGGATCAACGAACGGACCGAGATCGAGCTGAGCGACCTCGAAGATGGCGCGGTGGATGTGGCGTGGTTCCGGCGCGCCATGGACGCGATCGGAGAAAAGGGGTGGGCGTCGCTGCGCCCGCTCTGCAAGTACGCCTCCACGAGCGGGGCGCACAAGCGCGCTGAGCTGTTCGCGTCGGCGATTCGTGGGGATGTGTCGGAGAAGGAGTTGCTCCGGCGGATCGACGAGAAGCGGCATCAGGACTCGGTCCGTGCGCTCGGATTGGTGCCTCTGGCGAAGGAGGATCAGGCATCGAGGCGCGAAGCGCTGCGCCGGTACTCGCGTTTGCAAGAGTTCAAGCGTGAGAGCCGGAAGTTCGGGAGCATGCGCCAGACCAGCGAGGGGCGGGCGGTGGTGATCGGCCTGGAGAATCTGGCGCGGACGGCGGGGTACCGTGACACGCGTCGGCTCGAGTGGTCGATGGAGTCGCAGGCGGTTGCCGACCTGGCGAATGGCGCGGTCTCGGCGAGCGAGCAGAGCACGACGGTATCGCTCTCGATCGACGAGAGCGGCGATCCGGCGTTTTCGGTCGAGAAGAATGGAAAGCCCCTCAAGTCAATACCGGCGAAGCTGCGGAAGCACGCCCCGTTCGTCGAGTTGCGATCACGTGTGACGGACCTGCGCCGCCAGCGTTCACGGATGCGGCTGTCACTGGAGGACTCGATGTGCCGCGGGGATGTGTTCACGCGAGATGAACTGCGCGAGTTGTTCGGGCATCCGATGCTGCGACCGATGCTCGAACGGCTGGTGTTCGTTGGCCCGGGCGCGCTCGTCGGCTACCCGATCGAAGGCGGCAAGGCGCTGCGTTCGTGTACCGGAGCGATCGAGCCCATCGGAACTGGCGACACGGTGCGCCTGGCGCACCCCGTCGATCTCCTCGACCGGGGCGACTGGAGCGATTGGCAGCGCGATTGCTTCTCGGGCGAGCGCATTCAGCCCTTCAAACAGGTGTTCCGCGAGGTGTACCCCCGGACACAGGCCGAGCTCGACGGCACAAGCGCGACCAGACGCTACGCGGGGCACCAGATCCAGCCGCGTCAGGCGCTGGCGTTGTTCAAGCAGCGGCAGTGGATCTTCTCGCCCGACGAGGGGATTCGCAAGGTGTTTCATGACGAAAAGTTGATCGCGAGTGTTGACTTGCAGGAGCACTTCTACACGCCCGCGGATGTTGACGGCGCGACGATCGAGACGATCAGCTTCCACAAACGATCCGAGTACAAGGGCGTGAGCATCTCGGATCTTTGCCCGCGGCTATTCAGTGAAGCGATGCGCGATCTTGATCTGGTGGTAAGTGTCGCGCACGCGGGCGGAGTTGATCCTGAGGCCTCGGCCTCGACAATCGAGATGCGTTCGACTTTGCTGCGTGAGACCTGCACCCTGCTCGGGTTGAGTAATGTGCACGTGAACGGTCACTTTGCGCGAATCGATGGGCAGCGTGGCTCGTACACGGTCCACCTTGGCAGCGCGAACACCACGGTGCAGCCGGCGCGGTCGCTGGTGATCGTGGCGATTCACAGCCAGTACCGGGGACGCTTGTTCCTTCCATTCGCCGATGACGATCCGAAAACGGCCGAAGTCATCGCCAAGACGCTGCTCCTGGCGCGGGACCGGGAGATCAAGGACCCATCGATCTTGGCGCAGATTCGCGGCTAGGGGACTTCGGTCTCCTGATGATCGGACCACCGCCATGATTCCCGTCCGTACCACCTCGGCAAAGTTTGGCCCCGCGGAGAGCACGGCCGCAAGTCCACGGGCCTCCTGTTGACTAGGCCGATGCGCGCTGCCCTTGACGCGTGCACCCGAGGGTCTCCGCCATAAGATCTATCCCTGCAAAGACTTGTGCCAGCTCCCTGCTGATTCATTCCTTGGTGGGTCGAAGGTTCGGGTCCTTCGGGGGGCATTTCTGAGTTGCCGCAGCGGGTGAG
>CALFMQ010000428.1 GCA_937879825.1 uncultured Phycisphaerales bacterium | reverse complement strand
GTCGAGGTCGTAGACGAACTCGGCGGTGAGCGCGTATTTGGTTGTGAGTTCGTAGCCGGCGCCGAAGTTGAAACGCGTGGCGTCGATGGCGTCGAGTTCGCGGTATTCGAGGTACGACCAGAATCCGTCGCCGTGGTCGATGATGGCGCCGACCGATGTGCGGGCGGTTGAGCCGGACTGCGTGTTGTAGAGCCAGTTGGCGGAGAGTGAGACGGCGGAGGTGAGGTGCCAGACGAGATCGGTGACGGCGAAGCGTCCGAGGTTGGAGAGTTCGGGCTCGGACTCGATGAAGCGGCCGTACGGCGACTCTTCGTCGACTTCAGAAGTGGACCAGATGAAGTCGGTGGAGAGTGTGATCCAATCGACTGATCGCTTGCGGCCAGTTGGTCCGCGCATAGTTTGCCAGGTGTTTCGTAGGCCGGCGCGGACGACGGTGCCGTCGGCGATGGACTCGACATCATCATCAAAGATGGGGAGCCGGGATTGATCGAGCGTTGTGCCGGCGGACCAGAAGGTGACGGAGGGTTCGACGATGTGGCGGAGGCGGTCGACATCGAGGAGCTGCGAGCGGGCGCTGTTGTTGATGTTGACGAAGGATGTCGCGGCGCGGACGCCACCGGCGAACCACGCGCGGTACTGATCGTCGTCGCGGCCGGAGAACTCGTCGAAGTCGTTGTCGTAGGCGGTGAGGCGTGCGGCGGCGAAGGGCGTGATGTTGATGGCACCGTCGGGACCGGCCTTGAGCGGGATTTCGACTTCGTGGCGCGTGTCGAAACGGTTGACGGTGCTGTCGGGGTAGCCGGCGGCGTTCAGCACTTTGGAGAGGCGTGAGGACGGGAGGAGACCGAAGCCGGCGCGGGCGCGGCGGAGGGTATCGAAGCCGGACTCGCGGAGGGGCGACTCGTGGTAGGCGAGGCGCATGGAGGAGACGGAGGTCTGGCTCGAGTAGGAGACGAGGCCGCCGAGCGCGTCGAGGGCGATGGTTGAGTAGCGGGCCTCGGGGAGTTTCTCGACCTGGTAGCCGCGGGACTGGAGGAGGTATTCGTTGGCGATGAAGTCGTTGAGCGAGGCGCGGACGCCGAGGTTGAAAGCGGTGTGGTCGTCCATGCGGCGGGCGCGGACGCCGGAGATGAACTCGCGGCGGGTCTCGCCGAGGGGTTCGAAGAGCGCGTTGATGAATGCGGGGTCGGAGATGTAGGAGAGTTCGGCGAAGGTTGTCCAGAGGTTGTTGAGTCGCCAGACATTGTCGGCGATGAGCATGCCGCGGGGTTCGTCGTCGCGATCGGTTTCGGCGCCGGAGGAGAAGTGATCGGTGCCGTTGTCGTAGAGGAAGTATGCGAAGAGCGAGCCGGCGATCTCGCGTGAGCGCCACGTGAGGTCGGTGCCGATGGCGGGGCCGCGCTGGATGTAGCCGTCGAGGAGGAGATGGAACTGGTTGCCGGGCGGGAGGTCGAGGCCGAGGAGGGCGGCGGCGTCCCAGCGTGTGCGGATGACGGGGTCGCCATCGACGGAGTCGAACTGGATGGAGCGGAAGGGCGAGGCGCCGATCTCGCCGGCGAAGTGCGGCGTGCCGATGAGAGCGGTGGAGCCGGTGCGAAAGCCGACGTTGCGTGCGTCGACGTAGAGGCGATCGCCCTGCGCGGCGGGCGTGCCGGGGGAGCCGGCGCGCTGCTGGCGGATGGTGACGGACTCGGCGCCGATGGAGAAGTGCGGTTCGGCGAAATCGACATTGGCGAGCGTGGCGCCGTTGGCCTGCCATTCGTTCTGCGCGGTCTGCCGGATGATGTCGGCGCGGAGGTAGAGGGGCATGCCGGATTTCTGATCGAACGTGAAGAAGACGCCATCGACGATGACGCCGCGGTTTGTGGCGATATCGAAGTAGATGCGCGAGCCGCGGAGCGTGTAGTTGCCGTCGGTGGCGGTGACATCGCCTTCGAGATAGACGCCCTGGACATCTTCGAGTTCGTAGCGGAGGGGCGATGCGCCGGGTTCGCGTTTGAGGAAGACGACGGCGTTCTGTGCGCGGAGTTCCATGATCTTCCAGGCGCCGGTGTCCTCGTCGGGGACGGCGTACTGGATGACGACGGACTCCTGGCCGGCGTTGGTGTTGGGGGTGATGAGGCCGATTTGTGTGCCGTCGGGTTGTGCCGCGAGCATGCGGGGCTCGCCGGAGAATGAGACGACGCGGCGCTCGGGGGCGATGGTGGAGGCGTCGGTTTGCGCGGGGATCCATGAGCGCTGATCGGGCGGGAGCGCGAGATCGCCTTCGATCGGCCGGACGATCGGGGAGATCGGCGTTTGTGGCGCGGTCGTCGGCTGCGCGGCGGTTGCGTTGGGTGCGGCAGGCGCGACGGGCGGGGTTGTGGTTGGCGATTGCGGCGCGGTGAAGGGAGCGGTTGCGCCGGCGGTGAGGGATGCGAGGTGGCGGGCCAGGCGGTCCTCGGCTGCGTTGAGGAAGTCGGAGTCGGGGCGGGTGCGGGTGAGCGCATCGGCGCGGAGGCTGATGGAGGGTGCGGCGAGCGTCGCGGTGACGAGGAGCCGGGCGGCGTCGCCGGTGACGGCCGAGGCGCCGCGCTGTCGGACATTGGCGAAGTAGACGGCGATCTGTTTGTGGCCGGGGATGCCGGGTGCGTCGGCGATCCAGATGGTGGCGCGATCGGCGTCGAAGGTGTAGCGGCCGATCTCGACGCGGACATCGTTCTCGAGCAGGAGGCGCTTTGTGGCGCCTTCGTCCCACGCGGAGGCGCGCTGAGCGGCGAAGATGAGGTCGCCCTGCTGGACGGGGGCGTTGAGCGGTGTTGTTGCGAACGAGCGGGCGTCGGGCGCGGGCTGCGCGGAGGCGGGGCCCGCGAGGAGGGCGGCGGCGCATGCGGCGGCGAGGAGCGCTGCGGCGCGGGGTGTTGCGGCGGTTTGGATCGTGTGAAGAATGCCCATTGCGTGCGTCTGCGAACGGCGCGGATGCTACGGGGCGGGGGGCGGAGCGACAAGCGCGGTAGGATAGTGTGATGATGCGACGAACCCCGGCGGTTGAGTATGGCCCGCTCGGGCCTGATGAGAAGAAGATGGAGATCGCGCGGAACTGGCTGCCCCGGTACACGGGGATGCCGATCGACCGTTTCGGCGACTACATCCTGCTGACGAACTTCGATCATTACACGAGGAGTTTCGCCAAGCGGTTCGGTTGCGACATTTACGGCGAGGGTCGGCCGATGCAGGCGGCGACCTGCGACGAGGGGCTGACGATCATCAACTTCGGGATCGGGTCGCCCAATGCTGCCACGGTGATGGACTTGTTGTCGGCGCGGATGCCCAAGGGTGTGCTGTTCCTGGGCAAGTGCGGCGGGTTGAAGCCGACGACGGAGATCGGGCACTTCATCTTGCCGATCGCTGCGATTCGGGGTGAGGGTACTTCGCTGGATTATTTCCCGCCGGAGGTGCCGGCGCTGCCGAGTTTCAAGCTGCACAAGTTTGTGTCGGAGAAGATCGTCGAGCGCGGGTTCGATTACCGAACGGGCGTGGTGTACACGACGAATCGGCGGGTATGGGAGCACGACGATCGGTTCCTGGCGCGCTTGAAGCGGCTGACGTGCGTGGCGATCGATATGGAGACGGCGACGGTGTTTATCGTGGGTCACCACAATGAGATTGCGCGCGGGGCGCTCTTGCTGGTGTCGGATGTGCCGATCACGCCCGAGGGCGTGAAGACGGAGGCGTCGGACGCGAAGGTGACGGAGAAGTGGGGTGAGGAGCACTTGTCGATCGGGATCGCGTCGATGCTGCAGATCGATGAGAAGGGCGAGGCGATCAAGCACTTCAAGTATTAGCGGTGCGTGACGGAGCGTCGCTTGCGGATGCGTTCCTGCCTCAACGAGAAGCGGTGGCACCGCGGCATCATCTACCGGAGCGCAAGCAAAAGCCCCGGTTTCGCGGGCCGGGGCTTTCCGGATGGAGGAAGAACAATCTGGTTTTCAACGGATGCGATCAGGTCCAGACATTGGTGACGCCTTCGCCTTTGCCGGATGCGGACTTGGCGTGCCCGTTGGGAGATGTGCCGTTGAGGGGGAAGCCGGTCTCGGAGTGCATGCGGTCCTTGGTGAGGGGGTAGTGGCCCTCTTTCCATGACTCGGGGTACTTGGCGTCGTCGAGGGCGAGGGCTTCCTTCGTGGGGTACATGGGGCGGAAGGTGTCGCACATGACGGCGAGTTCGTTGGTGAACTTGGCGCCGAGTGATGCCTCGACGGTGCCGGGGTGCGGGCCGTGGGGGATGCCCTGGGGGTGGAGCGAGATGGAACCGATATCGATTCCCTTGCGGGCTTTGTAGTTGCCCTCGACGTAGTAGAGGATTTCGTCGGAGTCGATGTTGGAGTGGTTGTAGGGGACGACGATGGCGTTGGGGTGGAAATCGAGCATGCGCGGGCAGAAGGAGCAGATGACGAAGTTGTGGCCTTCGAAGGTCTGATGGATGGGCGGCGGCATGTGGAGTTTGCCGACGATGGGTGAGAAGTCATCGATGTTGAAGATGTAGGGGTAGTAGCAGCCGTCCCAGCCGACGACATCGAGGGGGTGGTAGTGATAGGTGTAGGTGTGGACGGCGTTGAGCGCCTTGATGCGGACTTCGAAGTCGCCGAGTTCGTCGTAGGCGAGGGGGTATTCGGGGATGCGGAGATCGCGCTCGCAGTAGGGCGCGTGCTCGAGGAACTGCGAAGTGGTCTTGGAGAGGTAGCGCGGCGGCGGATGGATGTGCGAGGCGTTGCAGGTTTCGAAAAGGATGAAGCGGCCGAAGGGCATGTCGGCCTTGGTCATTCCCTGCGGGCGCTGGTCGTCGGGGAGGTCATCGAACTCGATGCGGTAGATGGTGCCCTTGGGGATGACGATGTAGTCCTTCTCGTGGAACTTGAGGGTTCCGAACATGGAGTGGACGGTGCCGCGGCCGTAGTGGATGAAGAAGCACTCGTCGCCCTGTCCGTTCTTGAAGTGGTAGGACATTTGCTCGGCGGGTGTGCAGATGGCCATTTCGACATCTGCGTTGCCGAAGAGGACGACGCGACCGGTGACGGCGTCGCCCTTGGGCTTCATGGCGTGCGTCTTGAGGTGGCGCATGCGCATGGTTGAGGTTTCGACGTACTCGGGCTTGGTGGCGTACTTGGTGTTCCAGCCGAAGACCTGGGTGGGCGGATGGATGTGGTAGAGGGTGGAGGTGGGTCCGACGAAGCCCTCGGTGCCGAAGAGTTCTTCGGAGTAGAGCGCGCCGTCGGGGCGTCGGAACTGGGTGTGCCGGGTTTTGGGGAGGTTTCCGAGCTTCATGTAATAGGGCATTGCGGCCTCCGGTCGTTCGATTATTCGGGGGGTTCATTGTAGAGCCGACGATCCTTCGGCGAAACCCCAAATTTGCCAAATCAGACCCCGCGGAAGAGGTATTGCGTCAGGAATCGGTCGGTGTCCCAAGCATAGCGCGCCAGGGCGGTTTCACGCCCGATGGCCCCCATCCGGGCGCGGAGGGCGGGGTCGGAGGCGAGGGTGATCATGGCGTCGCGGACGGCCGCCGCGTCGGAACACACGATTCCCCCACCGGTGTCAACCTTCTCGACATAGACGGGGTGGTCGCCCGAGATGATGGGGAGGGCCGTGAGCATGCCCTGGACGATGGCCTGCGAGAAGGTCTCGCGGCGGGAGATGGCGAGCATGACATCCATCTGGCGCAGGAGTTCGGGGATGCGGTCGGCGGGGAGCCACGGGTGGCAGACGACGCCCTCGATGCCGAGGTCGGTCGGTTCGATGAAAGAGGCGAGGTGGAGGCGGGAGCGGCGGCGCACATCGTCGGGGAGTGACTGGAACGCTTCGAGCGCCCAATCGAGGCGCTTGGAGATGTTGGGGAGGCGGGCGACCATGACGAAGTGGCAAAGCCCGTCGGAGGGGCGGGGCGTGGTGGGCGGGTAGAAGTCTGGGGCGTTGGCGATGCCGTAGTAGATGTCGAGGTTTCGCGAGTAGTTGTTGCGCCGGTAGCGGGACGCGACGAACTCGGAGACGGCCAGGACATCGAGGTTCATCTTGTCCATGGCGCGGCAGACTTCGTCCTTGGGCTGGCGGTGGGACATGACGAAGTAGCGCCTGGCGAGGCGGCGCCACTTGGCGATGCGCATGGCGGGGAGGAGGCCGCGGCCGGGGTCGCCGAACATGACGGCGTCGTACCTGGGCTTGGGTTTCTTGACGAACAACGCGGCGGGGATGCCGGTGGCGACGACGCCCCGGAGGGAGGGTGTGGTGATGATTTTGGGGAGTGCGCCTTCGAGGCGTTCTTCGAGGATGGGTTTCCAGGATTGTTCGCAGAGGACGGTGACATCGACGCCGAGTTGGATCATCTGGCGGATGAGGAAGAGTCGGAAGAGTTCGACGCCGTGGATGGGTTTGCCGGCGCGGGACTTGAGGAATCCCTGCTCGATGAGGAGGACGGACTTGCCTGCGTGCTGGGAGTCGGGCATTGGTGGGGCTTTTATCACAAACGGGGTCGGGCGTGGTGTGTACCCTTGTGGCGGGCGGGATGAAAGGAATGAGCGATGAGCGCGGTGCGCGTTTTGATGGACTCGATTGTTGATTATGCGGGGCTGTTCCCGCCGGCGAAGCTGGAGATGGGCCCGGCGGTTGAGAACTATGCGCGGTACCGGGCGGGCGATGAGTCGTGGATTCTGGCGCGGTTCATCACGACGGTGGCGCGGCTCGACGAGTTTGAGAAGTGCGGCGAGCGGTTCTGGGCGGAGGATGGGGACGCGGAGCCGTGGTATGTGTCGGCGCTGACCGGTGCCGATCTGGATGCGGACATTGACCGGATTTTCGCCTTCAATCAGAAGTATGCGCCGGACTTCGGGCCGCTGGCGCTGAACGAGGGCGCGGAGGGCGGTGATGACTCGGCGATGTCCCCCGTGGCGGTGACGGGGGGCGCTGTGATCGACACGATCGAGTTGAAGGCGGCGAGCGGGCACGATGTTGATCGGGCGCTGAAGATCATTCCGGAGCAGATCGAGCCGTTCTTCGAGGTGGACTGGCGCGACGACACGCGGGGGATCATCTCGGCGCTGGCGGGGACGGGCGCGCGGGCGAAGATTCGCACGGGGGGCGTGACGGCGGATTTGATTCCGCCGCCGGAAGCGGTGGCGGGGTTTATTGCGAACTGCGCTGCTGCGGATGTGGCGTTCAAGGCGACGGCGGGGCTGCACCATCCGGTGCGGGCGGAGCGGGCGTTGACGTACAGGCCCGATTCGCCGCGGGGTGTGATGCACGGGTTTTTGAATGTATTCCTGGCGAGCGCGTTCATCCGGACGGGCGCGATGGGCGTGCATGATGCGGAGCGGGTGCTGAGCGAGACGGATGCGGGCGCGTTCCAGTTGGGCGAGACGCACGCGTCGTGGCGGGGGAAGGCGATCGAGATTGCGCGGCTGGCGTCGGTGCGGGAGCGGTTTGCGATCTCGTTCGGGAGTTGCTCGTTCGATGAGCCGGTGGAAGATCTGCGGGGGCTGGGGATGATGTGAGGCCTGCTCCCTCCCCGCTGCCGACGGGGAGGGGCGGGAACGCGGGTGATTTGGGTGAAGTTGAGTGGCATGTCGGATTCGGACATGATCGAAGAGATGCCTGAACGACACCCTGATCCAGC
>CALFMQ010000427.1 GCA_937879825.1 uncultured Phycisphaerales bacterium | reverse complement strand
TCCGCCCCTCGGGAGTGAGGGGAGTCGTGTCGGAGCCAATCATACCGGCGTGGGGAGGGCGGGCTTCAGTTCAATAGTTGAAGTTGTCCCACGGCCCGGCGCCGATGGGTGATGCCTGAATCGTCCCGACTTCGTTGCCGATCACGGTGCTGAAAGGGATCGGATTCCCCGAAGTCGAGTTTCGAACAAAGAGGTTGCCTGTCGACGTCGCGAGAAACCCGATGTCGTTGTCGGTGCAATGGTTCCCATCGACACGAGTATCCGAGCTGCTCACCGCGATTCCCGCGCCGTTTGTGATCGCGGTTCCGTTTCCATCGCACATATTGCCGGTGACAAGCGCATCGCTGCTGACCAGGATGCCGTGCTCCGCGTTCGAGGATGCGGCACATTCAAGAACTTTGCAGTTGGTCGAGGTCCCGATGCCGTTGCGGTCGTTGGAGTATGCGGTGCATCGCTCGACAAGGCTTCCCGCGCCGACATTGATCCCGTCGAAGGTGTTGTCTCGGGCCGAGCATTGGGTCACTGTTCCGGCGAATCCGGTCGAGATGCCCGTCGAAGCATTGCCGGTCGCGGAGCATTGGGCGATGACGCCGTTGCCCGACACAAGAATTCCAACGGATGTGTTGTCGGAGGCGGCGCACCCGCGAACGGTGCTGCCCGAGGCGGCGCGGATGCCGGACTGGTTGTTGTTGGCGACGCAGTTCTCGATGGTGGAGTTATCGCCGCAGAAGATACCCGTCAGGGTGTTATCCAGGGTGGTGCACCCTTGGATGAGCGCATCATTGCCAAGGATAATTCCCTGATCGCCGCACGACATGGCGCGTACGTTGATGACTGCGCACCCGCGGGCGCCGGATCCCGATACGCCGCTCTCGGCACATCCGATGATCGTCCCGTTGAGCACCCGGACATTCTCGGCGGTGGACGCGATTGCGACACCATTGTTGAAGAAACCGATCTCGGTGTTGCGGATCGTGAAGCCGCGCAGATCGATGGTCACATCGTCCGCGTTGATCGTGATCGCGTCCTGGCCCGCGATCAACGCGCTGAAGTTGCCCGTGAGGTAATACGATCCGGACTGGTTAATCACGATAGGCACATCCGCCGGGTCGAGGGGGATACGCGGCTCGACCTCGTCCAGTGTTTTCATCGTCGGCATCACCGGTCCGGCGGGCGGATTCAGATCACCGGCGATCACCGCGCCGCCAACCAGGCACGCTGCGACACCAACAACACACATCCGCATTCTGACCCTACAAGCTCTCTGAGCCATTGCTGCGTACTCCTTTGCTGCCGATGCGCGGCCCCCCATACAGTTCCCGCCCGCCGCAGATAATGGACAATGTTCCCCCGAGTCTCTCACCCGCCAAAGGGAATTTCCCCAAAACGAGGGCCGAAGACCCGCGATGCCCGAACTCCCCGAAGTCGAAACGATCCGCCGGACCGTTGCGCCCGTCATCGGGCGGCGTGTATCGAGCGTGCGCCTGCTCCGGCGGGATGTTGTCATTACTCCGGACGACCCCTTCGGCGGCATGAGCCGGGCGCGGGGCGATCGGCCTTCGCGTCAGCGGCGTGTGCGCGACGAGGAACTCCTCGCGGGCGCACGTATCGCGGGATTGAGCCGCCACGGGAAGCAACTCGCGGTCCTGTCGGACTCCGGGCGGGTCGTTGTCATTCAACTGGGTATGTCCGGCCGGATCGCGATCCACAACAGCGAGGCCGCGCGCGAGGCCCACACACACATCGAATGGTTGCTCGACGATGGCTCCCTGCTCCGCTTCATCGATCCGCGGCGGTTTGGGGGTGTCCGGACACTCGAGCGAGTGGAAGAGTTGAATGAACTGTGGACAACGACGCTCGGCCCGGATGCGCTCGATGTTCGCGCCGATGCGCTCCATCAGGCGCTTTCGAGAACCTCGCGTCCCATCAAGAGCGCGCTGCTCGATCAGCGGGTTGTTGCCGGCGTGGGGAACATCTACGCGGACGAGGCGCTGTTCGCGTCGCGGCTCCATCCGGAGCGGCTGGCGAGCGATCTGTCCCCCGGTGAGGTCAAGGACTTGGCGAAGGCCATCCGCAAGACACTCCGTCTGGCGGTCGAGCATCGCGGGTCAACCCTCCGCGACTATCGGGACGCCTCCGGATCGCCCGGGGCGTTCGCCTCACGGCACGCGGTGTACGGTCGGTCTGGGCAGGCCTGCCAATCGTGCGGATCGGTGCTCTGCTCGGCGAGTGTCGCCCAACGGACCACGGTGTGGTGCCCCAGGTGCCAACGACGCCCGCCCACAGGGAATACACATCGTGCCGCCCCGGATCGTTGAGCCCGAAGAGGCCTCGCGAGGATCAGCCGTCTCTGCT
>CALFMQ010000426.1 GCA_937879825.1 uncultured Phycisphaerales bacterium | reverse complement strand
GCGGGTCAGGAGGTGGCTAGTGTCGATTTCCCGGCGAGCGATGGTGACTTTCCTTTGGCTGTTGGCGACGGTCGGCGTGTTTATCGCGTCGGCGGTGATGGGTGCGGGGATCGCCAAGGAGGTCGTGCTGGTGGCGGGTCTGTCGATGGCGCTGACCTTCCTGGCTCTGCTGTTCCTGCTGGTCGCCGAGGTGATCGCGCCGTACAAGACTCCGGTTCGATAGCGGCGCGTTGGTTCGGGGGACATTGTGGGGCGGGTGGACGCGGGGCGGGGTTATCTGGACTTATTGGATGTGACGGCGCCGTAGGAAAGCGGCGTTTGTGTCATCGGGATTGCGCTCGACTCTGGGGGAGCGCGGGCCGATGAGGATTAGGTGTTTCCCTGACGAGGCACCCATGTACAGGAGGGCTCCATGATGAGCCGAACGAAAGCGGACGAACCGTTGCGCAGCGAGTTTGCCGGTGACGCCGAGATGCACGAGTTGATCGAGTTCTACCTCGAGGAGTTGAAGCGGAAGGTTGCGTCGATCGAGTCGTGCCTGAAGCTTGACGATGCGGGCGGCATCCAGATGGTGGCGCACCAGTTGAAGGGTTCGAGCGTCGGGTACGGGTACCCGTCGATCGGCGAGGTTGCGGGCGAGTTGGAGGCGGCGCTGCGATCGGGGTCGAAGGACCTTGTGAAGGGATTGACGGATCAGTTGCTCGGCTTGTGCTCTCGGGCGTTGATGTCGGGCGCGGATTGAAAGGGGCACGGATTGCCGAGCCAGGAACAGAAACCCGTTGTGCTCTTGATCGACGACAGCCCGTCGATCCATCGCCTGCTGGCGTACAAGTTGAAGAACGAGGGTCTTGAGTTTCTGGCGGCGTTCACCGGCGGCGAGGGGATCGAGTTGGCGGTGTCGCAGACGCCGTCGTTGATTCTTCTGGACCTGACGCTGCCGGATATGAACGGATTGGATGTGCTGCGGGCGCTGAAGGAGAACCCCAAGACGCTGACGATTCCGGTGATCATCATCTCGTCGAACAACAGCAGCCAGGAGAAGGTCGCGGCGTTCGAGACCGGGGCGATGGACTTTGTGTGCAAGCCGGTGGATGTTCCGGAGTTGCGGGCGCGGATGCAGTCGGCGATTCGCTTTACCCGGATGATGCGGACGCTCGAGCAGCGTGCGTGCATCGACGCGTTGACGGAACTGGGGAACCGGGCGCGGTTCGACCAGTTGATGAACTCGGAGCTCAAGGAGTCGGAGCGGAGCAAGTTCCCGCTGGCGCTGGCGATGTGCGACATCGACCACTTCAAGCGGCTGAACGACACCTACGGCCATCCGGCGGGCGACGAGGTGCTGAGGACTTTTGCGGGGATTCTGACGCGTTCGATTCGAGTGTACGACGAGGCGTGCCGTTTCGGGGGCGAGGAGTTCGCGCTGATTTTCCCGAACACGAGGATGGACGAGGCGGTGGGGGTGTGCGAGCGCGTGCGAAAGTCGCTGGAGGCGCACGCGTGGACGCGGTATCCGGACATGCGTTGCACGGTCTCGTTCGGCGTGACGGACCGCGGGATCGGCGGGAGCCGCGAGCCGTACGCGTGGGTCGAGGCGGCGGACCGCGCGTTGTACGCCGCCAAGCACGGCGGCCGGAATCGTGTGGAGCGGTACAGCGAGGCGATCGACGAGACGCTCCGGCGCGCCGGCTGAGTCGAGCGGTGTGCTTTCTTTATTGATGTGACAGGAACGCGCGGAGCGACTCGATGGGCGGGTCGCTGGTCATGGCGGTCATGGCGCGGGCGCCCAGTCCGGTGAAGCCCTCGCGGATGGTGCGCATGTGGTCGTTGATCGCCTGCTGGTATCGGGTGGCGATGTCGCGTCCCATGGTGCGGACGGCGGCGCGGGACTCAGAGTCGATGAGCCGGGCGCCGGCGAGCGAGGAGAGATCTAGTTCGTCGGGCGTGAGCGTCTGGATGAGCGCGAGGTCGTGACCTCCTCCAGAGAGTGCGCCCGCGCCGTGGCGGACCTGCGCGGCGGTGGCGAGGATGGACTCGGGTTCGTCGAGCGCATCGGAGAGCGCGATGATGAGCGATCGGCGCGTGAGCATTCGTGCTGCGGCCTCGATGCCGGCGGCGAGGGCGTCGGGGCGTTCGTGGCCGTGCTCTTCGACGGGGTTGGACTCGAGCGCGGTGATGATCGCGTGGAGCGCGTTGCGGCCGGCGGCGGGGGGGACGGCGTGGATGGCGTCTGTGCCGGCGGAGAGGATGAGGCCGACGCGATCGGACTGGCGGACGGCGAGGAACGCGAGCGCTGCGGCGAGTTCGCGTGCGCGGCGGTCCTTGGTGGTTGTGGCGTCGCGGAAGCCGGCGAAGTTCATGGAGGCGGATCGATCGACGACGAGCATGACGGTGAGCTGCGATGTGTGGCGGAAGCGCCGGACATAGAGGCGGTCGGTGCGTCCGAAGACTTTCCAGTCGACGCGCTGGGCGGGGTCGCCGGGCGAGTAGGCGCGGAAGTCGTAGAACTCGGTTGAGGCGCCGCGCTGGCGGGTCTGGTGGCGTCCCTGGTAGAGCCCCTCGACCATGGTGCGCGCGGTGAGATAGAGGTCCGGGGCGCGTTCGATGGCGGATGCGGTGCGCGGGTCGAGCAGCGGGTCGTGTCGGCCCGGGGCGCGGAGCGTTTTGCGTGGGCGCGCGGGGTTCATCTGGACGATGGTACGCCCGGGTCGGGTGCGGGGTTGCGGGACGGGTACAATCGGCCCTCACACCGGAGCGACGATTGACGACTCAGACACAACCGGCGCAAGGAGTCTCGCGGCTCGACGGTGGCTTTTACATCCTGATGACGCTGCTGGGATGGTCGAGCGTGCCGCTGTTCCTCGAGCATTTCAGCCACGACATCGATGTGTGGACGAGCAACGGTTGGCGGTACGGGTTCTCGGCGCTGCTGTGGGCGCCGGTGATCGTGGTGGGGTGGATGCGACGGAGTCTGCCCAAGGGGTTGTGGCGGGCGTCGTTCGTGCCGGGCATCGTGAACTCGATCGGGCAGGTGTGTTTCGCGGCGGCGTATTACTACATCGAGCCGGGGTTGGTGACGTTCTCGTTGCGCTTGCAGATTCTGTTCGTGGTGGCGGGCGCGCTGGTGCTGTTCCCGAGCGAGCGGCGGGTGATTCGGTCGGTGTGGTTCATCGTGGGGACGGTGCTGGTGATGGCGGGGACGGTGACGACGATGGTCTTTGCGCAGGAGAAGGAGTCGGGGAGCGACTCTCTTGCGATCGGGATTCCGCTGGCGGTTGCGGCGGGGTTGTTCTTTGCGGCGTACGGGTTGTCGGTGCGGTATTTCATGCACGGGTTCAAGCCGATCGTGGCGTTCGCGGCGATCAGCCAGTACACGGCGGCGGCGATGGTGGGGCTGATGCTTGTGCTGGGCGCCGGCGCGGGGGTTGGGGCGCTGGACTTGTCGGGCGGGCAGTTTGCGCTGCTGCTGTTCAGTTCGTTCATCGGGATCGCGCTGGGGCACGTGTGCTATTACACGTCGATCGCGCGATTGGGCGTGGCGATCTCTTCGGGTGTGCTGCAGTTGCAGCCATTTCTCGCGGCGGCGGGATCGGTGGTGCTGTTCAACGAGGTGTTCACGGGCGTGCAGTGGGGTGGCGGCGCGGTCGCGGTGTTCGGTGCGGGGATGGTGCTTGCGGCGCAGCATCGGCTGACGAGGCGGCGTGTGGAGCGGGAGGGGCTTTCGGAGCCGGCGGAGTTTGCGGAGTTGCCGCCCGACCATGTGGCGGCGATGTGCATCGGCGAGCACGAGGAGGCGGGGGTGGCGGGCTAGCGGTTAGACTCGCGCCATGAAGATCCGATTCTTTGGCGCTGCGGGCGAGGTGACGGGTTCGTGCTACCTGATCGAGACGGAGCGGGCGCGGCTGCTCGTCGACTTCGGGATGCATCAGGGCGGGGCCAAGAGCGAGCGCCGGAACCGGCGGTTCCCTCCGTTCAAGGCGAAAGAGCTCGACTGCGTTGTGGTGACGCATGCGCACCTGGATCACACGGGTCGGTTGCCGCTGTTGTCGCAGCATGAATACAAGGCACCGATCTATGCGACGCCCGCGACGATCGATCTGACGGACATCCTGCTGCGCGACTCGGCGCGGATTCAGATGGAGGACGCGGAGCGCGAGAACCGGCGGCGTCGTCGGCAGGGGCGGGGGCTGGTCAAGCCGCTGTACGACGAGCGGGACGTGGAGCGCGTGCTGGCGCAGATGCAGGGCGTGCGCTACGGCGAGGCGAAGGAGGTCGCGCCGGGTGTGACGATCCGGTACTTCGATGCCGGGCACATTCTGGGGTCCGCGAGCGTCGAGATGACGGTGCGTGAGGGCGGGAGGACAAAGGTGATCGCGTTCTCGGGTGACTTGGGGCCTAAGGGTGTGCCGCTGATGCGCGACCCGGTCCCGATCGAGAAAGCGGATCTGATGATTCTGGAGTCGACCTACGGCGATCGGGATCACCGTTCTGTCGAGGAGACGGAGCGGGAGTTTGTGGAGGTGATTCGCGGCGCGCAGCGGGACGGGAAGGTGATCATTCCGTCGTTTGCCGTGGGTCGGACGCAGCGGTTGATCTACGCGTTTGATGAGGCGCGACGGAAGGGGCAGTTGAACAATCTGAAGGTCTTTGTCGACAGCCCGATGGCGACGGAGGTGACGGAGACGTACTGCAATCATCGCGAGTTGTTCGACGAGGAGTACTGGGCGTTGCTGGCGGGGGAGAAGTCGTGCCTGTACTTCCCGGGGTTGAAGTTCACGCGGGATGTGCGGGAGTCGATCGCGCTGAATGACCGCGATGACGGGATTGTGGTGATCGCCAGCGCGGGGATGTGCACGGGGGGCCGGGTGCTGCACCACCTGAGGCACGGGCTATGGAAAGAGAATGTGGATGTGGTGTTCGTGGGGTACCAGGCGGAGGGGACGCTGGGTCGACGCCTGGTGAACGGCGAGAAGCGTGTGCGTGTGATGGGGGAGCCGGTGGTCGTGAAGGCGAAGATTCACACGATCAACGGTTTCAGCGCGCACGCGGGGCAGAGCGGCTTGGTGGAGTGGGCGGGGGCGATGGAACGGGGCCGACCGAAGGTGATTCTGACACACGGCGAGAACAAGCAGCGAGCGGCGCTCTCTGCGAAGTTGAAAGGGGCGTTTGGGATGGACTGCGCGATGCCGGAGTGGGGGGATGTGATCGAGGTCTGATCAGTCCGGCGTGCAGTTCCATGCGGCGAGGACTTCGTTGAGGTCGTCGACATCGACGCGGCGATCGAAGTTGACATCGCCGTGGCGCCAGCCGGGGCCTTGGCCCCAGTTCGACAGGATGACATTCAGATCGTCGACGTCGATCGAGCCGTCGTTGTTCGCGTCCGGGCCGCAGGTGTGGGCGAAGAGGTTGTCGTAGTAGTAGCTGGCGAACCAGTCCCCTCCGATCGGCGAGAGATGGATGTTGTCGACGAGTAGTCCGGCCTGCGCCATCGCGGGCTGGCTGGGCCAGGTGGTGTAGAGGTTGATGAAGCCGAGGTCTCGGTCGACAGCGATGCGATAGAGCACGTCGGCCTCTTCTGCGATGTACGGGTTGAAGGGGTGGTGGGTCGCGAGGATGAACTTCGTGTCGGGCATGGCTGCCTGATAGAAATCGAGGAGGCGTTCGGTATCGCGCTGGAACCAGAATCGCTCGTTGTTCAGCGGGTTCGACGGCTGGTAGTAGGAGTACTCCCAATCGATCATGACGATGGCGAGGTCGGGTGCGAGGACGGCGAGTTGGTCGGCGACCGGCTGGGTGGCGCTGACGAGGAAATCGACGGGGCCGGCGCCGCCGCGCGAGACGCGGAGTTCCTGCGAGCCGGCGTCCGGGCCTTGCATGAGGACGCCGTTGATCTGGATGGGCTCGCCGTTGACCGACTCGAATGTCAGGGCTTGCAGCGTGTCGTTGTTTGGCGCGGGGAGTTCGATTACATGGGTTCTGAGCGTCGGCGTTTCGGCGGCGGCGTCGAGATTGGCCTGGATGTGGCCTCCGATACGGACGCGCAGCGTTCCGGCGTCGGGCCCGGCGATGTAGAAGACGGTGACAGTGGAACCGTAGACATCGAGCTGGAGTTGCCCGGTATTGGAGACGACGGCGTACATCCCGTCTGGCGCCAGGGCGCCCCTGACGGGATCGCGCGGCCCGTTCGTCGTTGCCCAGTAGACATCGCCGTCGAGTTCGCCGTGGTTGAGCGGTGATAGATCGATCTCTTGGATGTC
>CALFMQ010000425.1 GCA_937879825.1 uncultured Phycisphaerales bacterium | reverse complement strand
ACATCATCGGCGTCAGCTCGGGCGCGGGGCTGGCGATCGCCGGCGTCGCATGGTTTGGCTTTTTGACGACCGGCGCGGTCAGCGCTTCGGGTGTGCCCGTCGTCGCGCCGGTTCTCGGGGCCTTGGGGACACTCGCGCTGGTTTACTGGCTGAGTCGGCGGCGGGGCGCCATCGATCCGACCGCTCTCGTGCTGACAGGCATCATCGTGAGTCTGACATTTGGGGCCATCACGACGCTCTTTCAGTCGTTGATGCCCGACCGGGGCATGGCCAGCTTCACCAGATGGGTCATGGGGACGATCCGATCGGACACCTCGTGGGTCGGTATCGCGATGCTGAGTGGTTTGGCGGTGCTCGGCACCGGATGTGCTGCGATCCTGGGCCCAAGAATGGACGCCATGATGCTGAGCGATGACGAGGCCCGCTCGGTCGGCGTGCGAGTCGGGGCTGTGCGCACTTCGATGCTCGGGCTGGCGGGTGTCTTGACGGCGGGCGCGGTGATCCTCGCCGGTCCCATCGGGTTCGTTGGGCTGGTCGCCCCGCATATGGCGAGACTGCTCGTCGGACATTCGCATCGATCGCTGGTGATCGCAACGGCTCTCGCGGGGGCAACGCTGCTCGTCTGGGCTGAAGCGCTCGTGGCGGAACTCAGATTCAGCACGGGCCAGATTCCCGTGGGCGTTGTGACCGCGCTGATCGGTGGGCCGATCTTCATCGTCCTCTTTCGACGGAGCGACATGGCATGACGCTCCGGTGCGACAAGGTGTGCTTCTCGTATTCCGAGGGAAGAACCGTCCTGCGGGATGTGTCATTCGCCGCTGATCGCGGCGTTACTGTGATTCTGGGGCCAAACGGCGCCGGAAAATCGACCCTGCTTCGGGTGATGGCCGGGCTGCTCGCGCCCGACTCGGGCCGGGTGTCCATCGGCTTGAAATCGGTTGAGGGCATGAACGCAGCGGAGCGTGCCCGGAAAGTCGCCTACATCTCACAGACTCCGGTCGTCTCGGCGTCGCTCTCCGTCCGCCAGGTTGTCTCGCTGGCGCGCGTCGTGATCGGCAGGGACGGTGCTGCGGTCGAGCGTGCGCTGACGAGGACCGGATCGCGAGACCTCGGAGATCGGGCATTCCACGAGCTGAGCGCCGGGCAGAAGCAGCGGGTCATGCTGGCGCGAGCACTCGCTCAGCTCGAAGGAGGAACCGACGGCGACCGCATCCTGATCGCCGACGAGCCGATCTCGGCATTGGACCCGAGTCACGCCGCCCGAGCGTCGGAGATCCTCCGAGAAGCGGGACGAGAGATGGCCGTTGTCATCGTGGTTCACGATCCGACACTCGCGTTGGCGGTGGCGGATCGCGCGGTCATCCTGTCCAGTGACGGACGGATCCTGTCGCAGGGCACGGGTGTTGAGGTGATCACTCCCGAGTCGCTGAGCGAGGCGTTCGGGATCGAGTTTGATCGGGCCGAGATCGCTGGCGAAGGCGAGGGGAGGCCGAGCGTGGCGCTGATTCCCAGAATGACCGGATCGGCCCGACGAGGGTATGATGCGGGGAATGTTCCGGAATAACCCGCAGTTCGTCGTTCTCTTGATCTTCTTCGGCCTGTCCGGGTTGTCGTGGATCATGAACAAGCTGCGCGAGCAGAAGCAGATCAAGCAGATCAACGACGCCCGGCGGAAACGCCGCGAAGAGGAACTCAGAACCGGCAGATCGTCGCCCGCATCACCCGGCGGAGACAGCAGTCAACAGGGCGAGCCGCTCCCTTCACTGGAAGAGCTGGCCGCTCGGCGCCAGAAGCAACTCGAAGAGCTCCGGGCGCGTCAACAGGCCAAGGCCCGCCAGGGGGGGAAGTCGCCCCCGCCGGTTGTTCGTCCTACGGGAACCGTCCCGCAGTCTCGCCCGACGATCCGGCCCGCGCCACCGATGACCCCCCCTCGACCTCCGCAGATGCCCGTCCGCCCTGCCCCCGCTACGCCACCCGGCCCGCCTCAGCGTGTACCGGCCGGACGGGGCAAGCCGGGTGCCCCCAAGCGGCGCCAGATCGTCATTGGCTCGCCACCCAAGCCCAAGCCGCAGCCCCCTCGACCGACGCCAGTTCGCGAGGCCGAGCAGTCCACGCGGACGCTCAGGGCTTTGGCAAGCACGACCGGCGTCTCCGACGAGTTCGGGGAGGCCACCACGCAAGGACTCTTGACGGATATCCACGCCGATCCCACGGCGTCGCGGGACTCAGCTGTCGGAATGGCTGCGGCGGGTGCGTTCTCGCGTGACGCGATGCGCCGTGCGATCATCATGAGCGAGATTCTCTCGCCTCCCGTCTCGATGCGCTAAGGGCAGCAGCCCCTCATTCATCGGCGATCCAGCGACCAAGGCCACGGAATCGGTGTGCGGGTATACTCGGCCCTCTTATGCCCGCAACCAAGCCACGCACATCTCGCACCTCGTCACGCTCGCGTGCCAAGGGAGGCACCCATGCGATCCAGAAGGGGCGACTTGCGGGCGTGCGCCGGGGGATGCGTCGTCACGGGTTGGATGCGTTGCTCATTACGAACCCGGTCGACATCCGGTACCTGACTGGATTCTCTGGCGAGGCGTCCTACGCGCTGGTCACCCGAACGCAGTTCTGGGTGATTTCTGACTTCCGCTTTCAGGAAGAACTGGCGGCCCTTGGGGGGCTGGCCCGGGTGTTTATCCGAACGGGCGAGATTGTCGGTGCCCTGGGCGAAGTCGCGGGCGGCATGGGGCTCGGCGCGATCGGTTTCCAGAGCGAGCACCTGGCGTACTCGACCGCGACCCGCATCGCCAAGTTGCTTGGCGTCAAGAACATGGTCCCGACGAGCGGCGTCTTGAGCGATCTTCGGCAGGTCAAGGACGAGTCGGAACTCAAGTCCATCCGGGCGGCGGTCAAGATTCAGGAGGATGCGCTCGTCGCCACGCTGGGACAGATCGATGCCGGCATGACCGAACTCGAAGTCACCGCGATTCTGGAATACGAGATGAAAGCCCGCGGCTCGACTGACCCCGCGTTCGGCTCGATCGTCGCCGCGGGCGCCAATGGCTCGCTCCCCCACGCGATACCGGGCAAGGCGAAACTCAAGCGGAACTCCACGTTGCTGATCGACTGGGGCGCGACCGTGAACGGATATCGCTCGGACATGACGCGCACCTTCGCGCTGGGTAAATGGCCGACGGTGATGCGCGAGGTGTACGAGGTCGTGCTCGAAGCGCACTACGCCGGGATCGAGGCGATCCGGCCCGGCGCGATCGCCGGCAAGGTCGATGCGGCGGCTCGCAAGATCATCGACGATGCGGGGTACGGCAAGGAGTTCGGGCACTCGCTCGGGCACGGCATCGGCCTCAATGTCCACGAAGCACCGGGCCTGCGTGCGGGGGCGGACACGGTTCTTGAGCCGGGCATGGTGGTGACGGTCGAGCCGGGTATCTACCTGCCCGGTGTCGGCGGTGTGCGCATCGAAGATGATGTGCTGGTGACGGCGCGCGGCGCGCGGTCGCTTTGTTCCCTTCCCAAAGACATCCGTTGGGCGACGCTCACATGATTGATATCCGTAAACTCAAAGAACTCGTCAAACTCATGGTCGAGAACGACCTCTCCGAACTCGATCTGCGCGACGAGCAGGAAACCGTGGTCGTCCGCCGGTCGATGGGCGGGCAGTTCGTCCCGATGGCCGCTCCTGCGATGCATGTCCCCGCCATGCATGCCCCGGCGCCGAGCGCCGGGCCCGCCGCCGCTTCTGGCGAATCCGGCGACGACACGGATGACGAGGGGGGACTGATCGCCATCACCTCTCCCATGGTCGGCACGTTCTACGCGGCGGCCGATCCGGGCAGCCCGCCCTTCGCCTCGCCCGGCACAAGCGTGTCGCATGAGTCGATCGTGTGCATCGTCGAGGCGATGAAGGTGTTCTCGGAGATCAAGGCCGAGTGCATGGGCGTCGTCGAGAAGGTGCTCGTCAAGAACGGCGAGCCGGTCGAATACGGGCAGAAACTCTTCCTTGTCCGCCCCTCGTAAGCGAGAGCCATGTTCAAACGAGTCCTGATCGCCAATCGTGGAGAGATCGCTCTCCGCATCATCCGTGCCTGCCACGAGCTGGGTATCGAGGCGGTGGCTGTGTATTCCGAAGCCGACGCCGGCGCGCCGTACCTGCGCATGGCCGACCACGCCGTCTGCATCGGCAAGGGTCCGGCGTCCGACAGTTATCTCAACATCCCTCACATCATCGCCGCGGCGGAGATCACCGACGCCGACGCGATTCACCCCGGCTATGGCTTCCTCGCGGAGAACGCGCATTTCGCGAGCGTCTGCCGCGACTGCAAGATGGAGTTCATCGGCCCCTCACCCGAGGCGATGGCGCTGCTCGGCGACAAAATCTCGTGCAAGGCCATGGCGCGCAAAGCGAAGGTCCCGACCTTCCCTGGCACCGAGGGCGCGATCGACGATATCGAAGAGGCCGTCGGCGTGGCGTCGAAGATCGGGTACCCGGTCATCATCAAGGCAGCCGCGGGCGGCGGCGGACGCGGCATGCGCGTCTGCCGGAACGAGGATGACCTCCGCGCCGGCGTGAAAAAGGCGTCGCAGGAAGCACAGGCCGCCTTCGCCAACGGCGCGGTGTACATCGAGAAGTTTCTCGAGCACGCGCGCCATGTCGAGGTGCAGGTCATCGGCGACAAGCACGGCAATGCGATTCACCTCTACGAGCGCGACTGCTCCGTCCAGCGGCGCCACCAGAAACTCATCGAGGAAGCCCCCGCGCCGGGCGTGGACTCGCGTAAGCGCGAGGACCTCTGCAAGTCGGCGGCCCGCCTCGTTAAGAACGCCGAGTATTCGGGAGCCGCGACCGTCGAGTTCCTGATGGACGAGAAGCAGAACTTCTATCTGCTGGAAGTGAATACGCGCGTGCAGGTGGAGCACCCGATCACCGAGATGATCACGGGCGTGGACATCGTCAAGACGGGCATCCGTGTCGCGGCTGGCGAGCCGCTGCCGTATCGCCAGAAGGACATCACGATCCGCGGGCACTCGATCGAGTGCCGGATCAACGCGGAGGATCCCAAGCGGAACTTCGCGCCGTGCGCGGGCACGGTGGAGCGGTTCGATCCGCCGGGCGGGCCGGGCGTGCGGATGGACACCCATGTGATCTCGGGGTACCGCGTGCCGCCCAACTACGACTCGATGATCGGCAAGCTGATCGTGCACGCCGATGACCGGGCGCAAGCGATCTCGCGTGCCTCGCGGGCGCTCAAGGAGTTCCGCGTCGAGCCGATCGCCACGACAATTCCGCTGCACATCGAACTAATGGCCAACAAGTCATTCCAAAAGGGCGGCGTGGATATCCACTTCCTCGAACGCCTGCTCAAGAGCCAGACGGGGTGAGTTGTCCTAACATGTGGCATGACCCGAATGCGCGATGACGAGCTTCTGGACCGTCTCGATGGTCACATGGACGACGCTGATTCGGGCTTGATCATCGCGATTCCCGATGACGTCGCTGGCGAGGTGCGAGACCGCTACCTTCAGGCCGAGGCATTCCTGGCGAGTCACTCCAAAGCCAACGCTGTTTACGCCGACTTCCTCCGTGCTTCGTTCCCTGCAGCGTCGCGGTCAGTGACGCACGGCGTCAATGTGTTGGTAGTCAGCGTGCTGGCCGTCATCCTCGTGGCGATTGGTGCAGGAAAGATTGCTGGCTGGTCGTTCTGGATCATCACCTTGGCTCTGCTGTATTCCACCGATCGACGAAACCGGAAGAAGAACCGGCTGAGGCGGACGCTTGACGATGGGAGATGTCCCTCGTGTCGCCACGACACGAGAGGAGTCAAATCGATCGACGATGAGCGACTACGCGATCTTGACCTCGGCCCGGCGCGTTGCCCCGAGTGCGGGTATCGATGGCCGAGGATTCCGAGCAGGATGGTCGGTGGCACCAACGCTTCGGCTACATGAGTTCCCGGTACGCCTCGATGTAGGCATCGGCGGGGCGATCGATGCCGAAGCGCGCGACAAATGCCGCGGTCTCGTCGCGCGGCACATCGTCGAAGACGCCAAGCCGCCGCTTCAGGCACGAAGCGATGCCCTCGAAATCGCCCACCTCGTGGTAGAGCACCGTCGAGTGATGCAGTTCGCGCAGCGAGTTGATGTCCGAGAAGATGCACGGGATGCCCGTGGACACCGCCTCGATGCCGGCCAGAGGTAGCCCCTCGAATCGGGACGGCATGACATACGTGTCGGCGGCGCCCAGCCAATCGGAGATGTTGTCGCACACGCCGTGGAAAATGATCGTCGGATCGCCCGCGGCGAGTGTTTCCAGTTCGGCGCGGAGGTTGCCATCACCGAAGAGGTGCAGCAGCCCCCCCTTCTTTCCAATACCAGATTGCTTCCACGCCTTGATGAGATCGTCCTGCGCCTTCTGGGCGTCGGCGATCGTGTTGCCCCCCTGCCTGCCGACCTGCATGTAGTGCGTGAGCGCCGGATCTTGCCCGAGTGCGCGGAGGCGCGCGACTCGCTGCGTGTGATCGTGCTGGGGCCAGTCGAAGTCGATGCCGTAGGGCACGCAGACCATCTTGCCCCTGACCATGTTCTGGTACGCCTCGTGCGTGGACTCGCCGCATGAGATGGAGTAGCGGATGTCTGATCGGCGGAACGCCCAATCGAGTTTCTTCGTCTCCGGCGGCGACGTGTTGTGGATCGTCCTGATGACCCGGTACTTGCGGCGGTGCAGGAACCGTGCCGCGTAATATGCGAACTCGCAGTAATGCATGTGGACATGCACGATGTCGATGTCGGGAGCGCGGAGCTGCCCGGCCAACCAGCGGAAGGTCGGGATACCCATTCTGGGCACCGCCGGCCCGGAGTGGACCGGAACGCCCGCGGACTCCAGTTTCCGCGCCCACCCCTCCCCTACCGCGTCGCGGTTGGGGAGCAGGCAGAGGAGTTCAACCGGCACGCCCTTGCGTCGAAGGGCAGCGAGAAGGTCCACGACGAATCGTTCGGCTCCGCCGGCTTTCAACGCGCCGAGGATGTGGAGATTGCGGGTTCGGGTCATTCGGATTTCCGAGAGTGTGTCCAGATAATCGGCGTGAACCGCCGATGAGGCGAGATAGTAGAACATCGGCCGGTGGCGACCTCTAGTGTGACCCAAGAGGGATACGATGGGCTTCCCGGCGGAGAGTTGAGGATCAGACTGCATGTGCGGCATCGCGGGTGTCATCGGGACCGACAGAGATCACAGCGAACGCGCGTTGTCCCCGATGCTGGCGTGTCAATCGCATCGCGGCCCGGACGATGAAGGGCGGCACACGATCGCCAGCGGCTCGTCGGTCGTTGCTCTTGGGCAGCGACGCCTGGCCATCATTGACCTATCCCCCGCGGGTCATCAGCCGATGGTCGATCCGGACACCGGCGACGCGGTGGTCTATAACGGCGAACTTTACAACTACCTCAATCTCCGCGCGGAGCTGGAGCGCGAAGGGCACACATTCACCGGCCACTCTGATACACAGGTGGTGCTCAAGGCGATCTCGCATTGGGGCGACAAGGCCATCGATCGATTCTGCGGGATGTTCGCCATCGCCCATTATCGCGCGAAGGATCAATCCCTGCTACTGGCACGAGACTCGGTCGGGATCAAGCCGCTCTACACCGCGCGCGGCAATGGCATGTTTCTCTTCGCGAGCGAGGTCCGTGCGATTCTCAACAGCGGGACAGTGTCTCGCGAGGTCGACCGCCGCGGGCTGGCGGGCCTGCTCGCATACGGCGCTGTTCAGGAGCCTTGCACCTTCTTCAAGGAGGTCCGTCCGTTTCCGGCGGGCTACATGCAGCGGGAGCGGGCGTCGGACTGGCCGAGCGGGCATATCGGATCGCCCTCGCGGTTCTGGCAGTTCCCGGCCGTCGACAAGTCGATCGATCACGGCGACGCGATCGAGCGCCTTCGTCACACGCTCGACATTTCGATTCGCGAGCATCTGATCTCCGATGTCCCGATCGGTGTGTTTCTCTCGTCGGGGCTCGACTCGACAATTGTTGCCGGCCTTGCCGCGAGGCACTCCCCGAGCATCAATACCTTTACCGTCGCATTCGAAGAGGCCCCCGACCTCAGCGAAGGGGATATGGCCGCTCGTACCGCCGCCGCATTCGGGCTCCCGCATCAGGAGATCCAGATCGGCGCCGAAGAAGCGGAAGCGACCTGCGGCGAGTGGATGCGGTCTCTGGATCAGCCGTCGATGGACGGGCTCAACGTGTACGTGGTCTCGGGTGCCGTGAAGCGAGCGGGCATGACCGTCGCCATCTCGGGACAGGGCGGCGACGAGGTGTTTGGCGGGTATCCATCGTTTGCCGATGTGCCAAGGATGATGCGCCTGCATCGGCGTGCGCGAATGATTCCCAGTGCGATGCACGGGGCCGCGGCATGGGCGCTGTCACGCGGCAAGTCAAGAGTGGTCCGCGAGAAAGTCCGCGATGTTCTGCAATCGAATGGATCGCTTACGGATCTCTATCTGCAACGCAGAAGGACCGCATCGACGCGCCAACTCCGCGAACTTGGCGTCGACTCGCATACGTGGGGCCTCACCGACCAGTTCATGCCTCCGGAAGCGGTCAGTTCGTTGGGCGTGGATGATGCCGATCCGATCTGGGGCGTATCGAAACTGGAGTCGATGTTCTACATGGGGAACATGCTCCTGCGTGACGGTGACGCCAACGGCATGGCGCACAGTCTCGAGATTCGCGTGCCGATGCTCGATCGTCGGGTGCTCGATGCTATGCTGCCGGTCCCCGGCTCGGTTCGCTTGCCGCGGGGCGGGCACAACAAGCAACTGCTCCGCGATGCGTTCTCCGAGTTCCTGCGCCCGGAACTCCTTGCCCAGGGCAAGCGGGGTTTCACACTTCCTGTGATGCGGTGGATGCGGGGTTCGATGCGACCGATGTGCGAGCGCTCGCTGGAGTCACTGAAGTCGCTGGGCGTTCTTCGGGCTGAGGGCATCGACAGGATCTGGGATGCTTTCCTGCGAGAGCCCGAGTCGCCCATCTGGTCGAGGGCGCTGACGCTCTGCATGCTGGGTGTGTACGTCGAGCGGAACCAAGCGATGGCATAGCCCGGATCGGGCCGGCGTTGTAGGTCAGCGTCGTATGGGCGGATCCTTCCACGGGCAGGACATACGCCGAGCCGGCGAAGGTCCGATCACGAGCGGCGGGAGCGCGGTTCGGGACTCGATCGGGAACCCTCGGGTACCAATTCCGGTCGATTTGGGCGTCCCCCGGGAATTGCACACCAAGGTGTGATACTGTCGCTTCGTCCGGGACGAACGAGAGGAAGTTGCATGAGGATTGTTCAACTCGCTGCGGTGGTGGTGTTCTGCGCCGGCTCGGTCACGTCTGCTCTGGCCGATGCCTATGATCCGCCCGCTTCGTATTACGCAGGGGCAACAGGGTCGGGCGCTACGCTGAAGTCGCAGCTTGCGGTGGCCATGTCGGCGGGGCACGTCCAGCGCACGTACGGCGATTTCCGTACCTCGGCGGCATTTCATGACGCCGACCCAAATGTCGCGGGGAGAGTCTGGCTGGTTTACAACCGGGGATCGGTGCCGAGTGTTTGGGACTCCGGCCTGACCTGGAATCGCGAGCATGTGTGGCCAGAGTCACGTCAGCCGGGGAGTGTGAACAATAGTTCGACCGGCAACCTCGGCGATCCCCACGCGCTCCGCCCGTGCAACCCGAGCATCAATACATCCCGAGGC
>CALFMQ010000424.1 GCA_937879825.1 uncultured Phycisphaerales bacterium | reverse complement strand
TTCAGCGGATCGTGCCGGGCGCGCAGTTGGTGTACGGCCCGCCGCTGGAGACGGGCTTCTACTACGACATCCGCTTCCCGGACGAGCGTCCGCTCACCGCGGGCGACTTTGAGAAGATCGAAGCGGAGATGGCCGCCATCATCGCGGAGGACCGTCCGTTTACGCGGTACGAGTTGTCGATCGAAGATGGCTTGACGAAACTAAAGAGCGAAGGCAGTAAATACAAAGTCGATAACGCCAACCGTGCCTTGGTTAAGGCATATCAACCAAACACTGACGGTAGAGATTTCCTCCAAAATGACCACGGCCAGATTGTCCCGCCGGTCGAACTTGCTAACCGGCTACTGAAGGAATTCGCAGGTGGAAAGGTACGGTTGACCTGGTACGCGACGGGCCAGCCGGGCGAGAACTGGGAGGACTTGTGCCGCGGCCCGCATGTGCCGAGCACGGGGAAGATCGGCGCGGTGAAGGTGATGTCGCTGGCGTCCTCATATTGGCACGGCGACGAGAACTCGGACCGCCTCACCCGTGTGTACGGCACGGCGTTCCCCTCGCAGAAGGAACTCGACGAGTACCTCAACGCGCTCGAGGAGGCCAAGCAGCGCGACCACCGCGTGGTGGGCAAGAAGCTGCGCCTGTTCCACATCGACGAGATGGTCGGGCAGGGGCTGATCCTGTGGACGCCGAACGGCTCGATCGTGCGGGGCGCGTTGCACAAGTTCATCTCGGAGGAGTTGACCAAGCAGGGGTATCGGCAGGTCGTCACGCCGCACATCGGCAAGCTGGAGTTGTTCCGGACCTCGGGCCACTTCCCGTACTACAAGGAGTCGCAGTACCCGCCGATCCCGGAGCGTGATGCGCTGGAGGCGATGGCGACGGAGGGGTGCTCGTGCGCGGAAATGAGCAATCGCCTGGAGACGGGCGAGGCGGAGGGATATCTGCTCAAGCCGATGAACTGCCCGTTCCACATCCGGATATTCGACTCGGCGCCGCACTCGTACCGCGATCTGCCGGTGCGGCTTGCGGAGTTCGGGACGGTGTACCGGTGGGAGCAGTCGGGCGAACTCAACGGGATGACGCGCGTGCGCGGCTTTACGCAGGACGATGCGCACCTGTTCTGCACCGAGGAGCAGGTCGGGGGCGAGCTGCATGGTTGCCTTGAACTGGTGAAGATCGTGCTCAACACGCTGGGCATCACGGACTATCGCGTGCGCGTGGGGCTGCGGGACCCGGACTCGTCGAAGTATGTGGGCGATCCGGACAACTGGAACAAGGCGGAGGCGGCGTGCCGCGACGCCGCGAAATCGCTCGGCGTGAAGTTCAGCGAGGAGCCGGGCGAGGCGGCGTTCTACGGGCCGAAGATCGACTTTGTGGTGAAGGACGTGATCGGGCGCGAGTGGCAGCTCGGCACTGTGCAGGTTGACTACAACATGCCGATCCGCTTCAACCTGTCGTACACAGGTGCGGACAATAAGGCGCACACGCCGGTGATGATCCACCGTGCGCCGTTCGGCTCGATGGAGCGGTTCTGCGGCGTGCTGATCGAGCACTTCGCGGGCGCGTTCCCGTTGTGGCTGTCGCCCGAGCAGGTGCGGGTGCTGCCGATCTCGGAGAAGTCGAATGACTACGCGGAGCGGGTGCACGGTGCGCTCAAGTCGGCGGGCCTGCGGAGTTCGATCGACTTCGGCAACGAGCGCGTGCAGGCGAAGATTCGCAATGCTGCGGAGGAGAAGGTGCCGGTGATGGCGGTGGTGGGGCCGCGCGATGCCGAGAACGGGACGGTCTCGGTGCGCATCCGCGGCGTGCAGAACGACCTCGGCCAGATGGCGCTAGACGGGTTCGTGAGCGCCCTTGCGGAGGAGTACCGGAGCCGCGGGGCGACGACGCTGTCCGAGAAGTTCGGGAAGTAACGGCTACTGGTCTCGAAGCCAATCGACCCGGCCTCTTGCTTCTGACTCGGCGCGATCAGCGGTATCACAGAACGACTCGAATTGTCCGTATGGACACCATGCCTGTTCGAGCGGCTCCGTGCTGAAGTATTCGAGTCGGAATCCGAATGAACCGTCCGCGCGTTGATAAATCACGACGCGATTCAAGCGTGATCGGTTGTAGATCTCCTTGACTACCGTGTTCGCCATCACCGTGCCCCATGACTGATGTGACAATGCAAAGAAAACACCCCCTCCGTCACACGTCGTGTGACACCTCCCCCGCCGGGGACGGGGGAGGACGCACTGCCAACGAACCAACCATCCGCGGGTGCGGTGATGGTTGTTCGATTCACTCCCTCGACTCGACCTCTTGCGCCTCCGGCTCGGGCGCCGGCTTCTGCTGAGGCTTATTGTCCTCGCCCTTCTCGGCGGCCTTGGCCTTTTCCGCCGCCGCCTTCTCCTTGGCGATGGCGCGCTTGGCGGCCTCGATCTTGGTCTTGTCGGGCATGAGCACGACGTTCATGCGGCGTCCGGCGAGTTTCGGGAAGCCGTCGGGCTTGGCGATGTCGGCGAGTTGCTCGCAGACTTCTTTCATCCGCTGCTCGCCGATCTCGCGGTGCGCCATTTCGCGGCCGCGGAAGTTCTGGACGAGGAGCACCTTGTGCCCTTCCATGAGGAACTTGCGTGCCTGATTCACTCGGATCTGCACGTCGTGGTCGTCGATCTTGATGGAGCGGCCCAGGCGCACTTCCTTCAGTTCCGACGCCTTGCCCGCGTTCTGGCCCTTCTGCTTTTTGGACAGCTCGAAGCGGTACTTCCCGTAGTCCATGATCTTGCAGAGCGGCGGGCGGACATCGGCCTGGATCTCGACGAGGTCGAGCCCGGCCTCCTCGGCCATGCGCAGGGCCTCGCGCGTCTCGATGACGCCGACCTGCTCGTTGTGCTCGTTGATCAACCGGATGGGCGTGAGGCGAATCTCGTGATTCGTGCGCGTCTTGCGGACGACCGGGCCGCCCGACTCTCTGAAGTACCTGCGTGCGATGGGAGGGCTCCTGCTTACTGTTGCAACAAGGTCATGCCCGCACGCGCACCGACCTGGGACCGTCCCGATGGTCGCGGACGCTGCGGAAGCAATCTGAAATGTCTATGAGTCATGAGCACATGCCGAGCCAACGATCAGCGTCGATCCACGCCACGCCCGCGCCGACGCCGATGGGCGAACGGTGCGTTTGGTTGCGATGGCGGATCGTGCGGGTCAGACGGGTGCTCCGAAAGTGAAACGGTCGGCCGGACATCGCCCGGCCGTGCAACTACCGTACAGGTGGATCGGTTCAAGGGCAAGGCCCACTTCACACATCGGCGGAGACAAACCATTGGGGAAACAGGCACTTCCATGGCCGGGCATCATCGCGTCGCTGGCGTTGATCCTCCCCCTCTGCGCTCCTGTCTTCGTTGGCGATGACCCGGCCGCCCCCGCCACACCTATCCCCGCGTCGTCCATCGGCGACCGCCTCGACGCCCGGGCCGAGGAGTTCGAGCGTCTGGGGCTCTCGGGGGTCATCGGCGTGCAGCGGGGCGACCCCCCGCCGGATTTCGTGTCCCTGGGGCTGGCCGATCGCCTCTCTCGCACCCCCAATGCGCCCGACACGCTGTACGACATCGGGCTGATCTCGACGCAGTTCACCGCCGCGGCGGTTCTGCGGCTGCGGATGGAAGGGCGGCTCTCGCTCGGGGCCACGCTGGGCGAACTCTTCGAGGATGTCCCGACCGACAAGGCGGGGATCACCATCGGGCAACTGCTCGCGCACCGCTCCGGGCTGCCCGAGACGGTGGCGATGCGGACGAGCGACTCGATGAGCCAAGACCGCGCGCTGTCGCGCATCATGCGGGCCAGGCTGCAGGGCGAGCCGGGCGAGATGACCCGCTTCAGTGCGCCGGGGTACACGCTGCTGGCGATGATCGTGGCGCGCGTCTCTGGGGAGAACTTCCCCGATTACATCCGGCGCGAGGTGTTCGCCGCCTCGGGCATGCGGGACGCCCACTTCCTTCACGACACCGAACTGGACTTCTCTCGCGTCGCCTTTCGGTACGCCGAGCCGGCGGGCGTGCAATCGATCGGCACCGCGCTCACGAATGCCTGGTCGTGGGAGACGCGCGGCGTGACGGGCGGCGTCGTGAGCGCACGCGACCTGCTCGCCTTTGCCGGGGCGACGCGGGCGGGCGACTTTTTCGATGAGGAGGCACGGACGACTTTCTGGACGCCCGACTCCTCCGGGCGGTCCATCGGCGGGCTGCATTTCGAGTCGATGAGCGGCACGACACGCATTCTCTCGTCGGGGCAGTCCACCGGGTTCGAGTCGGCGCTGTGCGTGTTCCCCGACGACAACCTGATCGTTGTGATGCTCGCCAACTGCAACGATGCGTTGTCGCGGGTCGGCCCGGAGATCGAGCGGACGGTGCTGTTCGTCCCCGCGCCGGACCAGCGGACGCCGGAGCCGTCGCGCGTCGTGTCGCGCCTCGCGGGCGTCTATGCGTTCCCCGATGGGTCGACGATCACGCTCACGCCGGATGGTGACTCTGTGGGTGCTACCGCGCGCGGGCAGATCGCGCTGGAGCGCCTGACGCACGGCGACCTCTTCAACCCCAACTGGAACGATTACTACGCGCAGATGAACGAGCGCGCGATCGATGCCGCCCGCGCCATCACGGCGCGCGACGCCGGCAAGCTGCTGGCGTTCATGGAACGCGGCTCGCTGGCGTCACGGGCGGAGCGGCTCATCGACGCGGTGGGTGCGGCGCCCGACGCGCGGGTCGTCGCCTCGCCCCCCCCGTCGCTCGGCACCGTCACGCTTCCCGACGCCACGCTGTCGTTTGTTGAACTGAGCGATGGGTCGGTCATCGCGATTTCGTGGCGCGGGCGCGACCTCATCGATGCCAAGCGCGAGTCGCCCGAGCAGCGTGTGATGGTGAAGATGCGCGAGATTCGGGCGGGCGTCTTCGAGGGCCCCGGCGCCGACGGCGTCTCGGCGGTGCGATTCTCGTGCGAGCAGCAGGGGCTCGCGCCGTTCGACGAGATCAAGCTGCTGGCGACAAAGAACGCGGGACCGATCGTGGCGCAGCGGGTGGAAGAAGAGTGATCGAGGGGGCGCTAATCGGGGTGGCGTTGGGACGGGGATGTCGGGCCGGGCCCGTGCTTTCCATCGGAACCAGAATCCGCGAGACTCTCGCCCATGATTCTCGGGCTGTTGGCGACTGTCGTTAATGCTCCGTTCGCGTTGGCCGATCGCATGGTGATCGGGGGGCCGACGATCAACCCGACGCTGGGCGACTCCGATGCGGCGGCGATGCTCGCCAGCGCAGATGCGGGCGCATGGGGCATCGTGGAGACGGGGCTGAGCAAAGTCCGTGACCCGGACGATTACTCATTTCTGGTCGGGTGTTTGGCGAACGCGTACGAGGACTCCCCGAATGAACTTGATGCGTGGGTCCACGCAAGTCCTCGGGTTGGAATTGCGAACACGGTGCGCGGCG
>CALFMQ010000423.1 GCA_937879825.1 uncultured Phycisphaerales bacterium | reverse complement strand
GAGCCATGATCCTTGCAATCTGCGACCTGGTCGCCCACCCGCTCAGTGCGGCGCCACCTCGTCCCACTGCACCACCCGCGCGCTGTTCCGAACCAGCGACTCGTCGATCGTCACCATCTGCGCGATCGTCGTCGCGCCGATCGTCGTGCTCGCAGCACCCGGTGTCACCGAACCGGAATACACATACCCGCGCGTGAAGTACACCCTCACCAGGTAAGTCTGATCAGGGTCCACGCCGCCGAAGTGCGCCCACATCGGCTCCGTGCCCCCGTACCCCCGCGCCACACCGATCTCCCGCCGCCCCAGATAGGTCGACCCGTCCGACGACCACAACTCAACCCGCACGCCCACCGCCGCCCTGTTCGTCTTGCCCTCGCCCGCGCCCAGCACGCGCACCATCAGGTAAGCGTCGCTATCCGTGGAGTTCACCAGCAGCGCTCCGTACTTGTCCTCGATCGAGAACGAGACATCCAGATCGCCGTCGTTGTCGTAGTCGACAAACGCCACATCGTGCGCATCGCCCGGCACATCAACGCCCTCCTCCACCCGCAGGAAGGTCCCGTCCCCCTCGTTGCGGTACAGCACGCTGTCCGTCGATGCATCGGCCGTCGCGAGAATCAGATCGAGGTCGCCATCATTGTCGTAGTCGCCCCACGCGCACCCACGCTTGCCCGTCGTGTTGGCGATCCCCGCCGCCGAGGTCTGATTCGTGAACGAGCCCGTCCCCGCCTCCCAGTTCACATCGTTCCGCCAGAGGTACCCGGTGTACCCCGCATCGCGACGGCTCACCCACAGGTCCACATCGCCGTCGTTGTCGTAGTCGCCCCACGCGGAGCCGAACTTGTCATCGTTCCCCGTGAACACCGAGATCCCGTAGTTGTTCTGCGTGTAGGTGCCGTCACCGTTCGACAGAAACAACTTCCCGCCGCTGTAGTGATAGAAAAAATCCGGGTACCCGTCGTTGTTCACATCCGCGCTCGAGCAGAAGTCCCCGTTGCCGTAGTCCCCCGAGTCATTCATCCCGTAGAGCGAGTCGATCGTCCCCACCAGACTCGCCGGCGTCGTGCCCTGGTTGTGCCCGATCCAGTTCCCGTTCTCGGCGAACATCACGACATCGCACCAGCCGTCCCCGTCCACATCCGCCGCGGCCACACCCTCCATGTTCGTCGGATTCGGCAACCCGAGGTCGCCCCCCGAAGAGAACGACCCCGCGCCATTGTTGATGTACGACGCCTCGGTGTTGTAGTGCGACATCCCCCAGTAATCCAGATCGCCGTCGTTGTCGATGTCCAGCAGCGCCCCCTGTCGGTACACACCCCCCGTCCCGAAGGCACTCGACGCGAACGAGCCCGCGTTGTTCACAAGCCGCTTCGATCCGCTGTCCCCCCCGATGATCGCGTCGACATCGCCGTCTCCGTCAATGTCCCCCCAGTGAGTCCCGCTCCCCCAGTCATCATCCGTGCTCGTCGTCGGGTAGAACCCCGCGCCGAGCGACACATACTCATACCGCTTCGCCGACGCCCACATCAGCGAGCGCCACAGCAACACCTTGCCGCTCGCGTTGAGCGAAGCGAACGAGTTGGAGTTCGGCCCCCACGGCAGGAACACCCGACGCCAAGCCGCCGCGCCGCCTGTTGCCGTCTCGGCGCCCGCCTCGAGCGCGTTGAAAGCCGAGCCGATCCCGCCCGTGTAGTTGGCGAGCGTCGTCGCGCCCGGACCCATCGTGCCGTGCCGCGTGCTCAGCTCGACGGCCGCCGACATGATCGCAAGCGCGCCGAGCCCGAACTCATCCGTCAGGTAATGCGAGTTATCCGTGATCGTGATCGAGTCGGTGGCCGCGCCCGTGTTGCCGCTCTGGCTCGTCAGCCCAAAGTCATCGAACAGCGCATTCTCCTCCGTCACCACGCCGATCGTCGCACCCGTCAACTTCGTGCCGACATTCCCGGAACTCACCTCCTGCGTGACAAACACCACGTCCGCGTCGGCCATCGCCTCGTTGTACGCGTCCTGGCTCGCGGAGTCCTGGATCAGCGACACCGTCCAGCCCCAGTTCTCAAAGAGCGTCTTGTGCGCCTGCGCGTCCGAACTCAGCGACGCGGCATTCGCCACAACAAACAACAAATCGCCCGAAGCCGAAGCCCACTCCAGACTCCGGCGCATGAGCGATTGCCCCGTCGAGTTCATCGCGCCGAACGCGCCCGGCCCGTTCCCCCACGGCACAAATACCCGCCGACCCGCGGCCGTGCCCCCGCCGTACAGCGCCCCGCCCCGCTCGATTACCGCGAGCATCGCGTCCGTCCCGCCCGGCACTGTTGCCAGCACCGTCGCGCCCGCCGCCAAAGACCCGCTCGTCCGCGCCATCGTCTGCGACGAGCCCAGAATCGTCGTGTTCCCGGCCGCGAAGCCGCTCGTGATGTAGTGCGTGGTGTTCGTGATGTTCAGTTGTGTTCCGCTGACCGAAACCCCGTCGCCGCTCGTGAGCTTCATGTCGTTGTACTGCGCATGCTCCTCGACCACGACACCGATCGTCGCGTCACGCAGCTTGGTCCCCAATGTCCCCGAGTCCACATTCTCCGTGATGTACGCCACGTTCGATTGACGAACGCCCACATCGAACTGCGCCTGGCTCGCGCTCTGCGAGATCAGCGTGACATCCCAGCCCCAAGACTCAAAGAGCGCCTTGTGCGCCGTGTCCTCCGCCTCAAGCGATGACGCGTTGCGAACCACAAACAGCAAGTCCTGCGCGCTCACGCCTTCCGCGGCACCAAGGCACAGCACAACACCAATGACCACACTCAACATCGCGCGCATATCGGGCCTCCCTCCGCGGCACATCCGCCACAGGCACCTCAACTGATCGACCCGATCTCCCCCCCGAATCGCCCCGCCGGCCGCGCCCCGTCCATTTGTGACGCTTGCAGGGGTTTCGCGGCACCCTTCCCCGGAATAGGTGTCAACTCATGCCGCCTCAAGGCCGATAGCCGACCCCATGGCACGCCCCACGCCATCCACGCGCCCGTCTGCCCTCTGGGGCTTCTTCGGCCTCGCGATGCTCGCGCACTTCGCGCTGCTGGCATGGTTCAAGCGCACCCACAACATCGATGGCGAACTCCTCTGGTTCTCCCACGCCGGGCTCCTGCTCGGCGCCCTCGCGCTTATCGCACGCTCCACAAACCTCGCCGCAACCGCCTTCATCCTCGTCGCCGGCTTCCACATCCTCTGGATCGCCGACGCCACGATCGGGCTTCTCACCGGCGACTTCCCCGTCGGCGGCACGCGCTTCCTCCTCACCGCCGATATCCCCACGCTCGCCCTCACAACGCACCACCTCTACCTCGCGCCGATCCTCGCCTTCTTCCTCGTGCGACGCAGGAGCATGCCGATCGCCGCGCTGCCCGCGGCACTCATCCTCCTCATCGCGCTCACCGCGACGAGCCGCCTCACGCTCCCGCCCTCCATGAACATCAACTACGCCCACGCCGCCCTCGCAAGCAGCAACAACCCCGCCCTCGTCTGGTTCAACGCGCTCCCGACGCGCCTGTACCTCCCGGTCCACGCAGCATTCTGCCTCCTGGTGTTCCTCACCCCATCGGCCATCATCATGAAGACACTCATCGCAGCACACATCCTCGCCAAGCGCCGCGCCACCACCGCCCGCGTCTCACCCCAGCGCAGGCAGGCCACGCAACTGCTGGCGCAACTCGGCAGAGGCACCGCCGGCAGGGGCTTCACCCTCATCGAACTCCTGGCCGTCCTCATCGTCCTCGCCGTGCTCGCGGGAGTCGCCCTCCCGCGCTACTTCAACTTCTCCGCCGACGCCAAGGACTCCGCCGACGACGCATCCATCGCCGCGATCAATACGGCGCTCGATAACGCCTTCACACATCACCGAGCCGAAGGCAGCGATCCGGACGACTGCATCGATACACCATCAATGGTCGCCTCCGTGATGGAAGGCGACGAACTCCCCTTCGGCATCACGCTCGACGCCGGCGTGTTCACCGATCAACGAGGCAACACCTACCAGTTCACAGCCGAAACCCTCTCATCACCCGCGCGACTCCGGCGCATCGATCCCGGCGGCGCCGGTGCAGGAGGCGGGGCCGGTGGCGGCGGCGCCGGTGGTGACGGCGGCGGGGGCGCAGAAGACGCCGACCCGCCCGCGAACTTCTCATCCTGACACGATCGCCCTACTCCGGCTTCGCCCGCGACGCCTTCCAGAAACTCCGCGCCCGCGCCACCGCACTCGCGAGAATCGTTCCTTCCGCATACGGCGCGTGCAAATCCTTCCGCTCACCCGCCGGACACCCGAGGAACAACTCCAGCGCCTCGTGAATCCGGCTCACCGCGTACACCGCAAACTTCCCCTCGCGGCACGCATCAACCACATCGTGCCGCAGCATCAGATCGCCCGCGTTGCTCGCCGGGATAATCACACCCTGCGTCCCCGTCAGCCCCGCGTCGCTGCACGCATCGAAGAACCCCTCGATCTTCTCGTTGACAGCGCCGATCGCCATCACCTGCCCGCGCTGATCGATCGCCCCCGTCATCGCCAGGTCCTGACGCATCGGGATCTCCGTCAGCGCGCTCAGCAAGCAGCACATCTCCGCGCCCGACGCCGAGTCGCCATCAATCCCGCCGTACGACTGCTCGAACGCGATCGACGCATCAAAGGTCAACGGGTGATCCGTCCGCAACAGATACCGCAGCAACCCCGACAGAATGTAGAACCCCTTCGTGTGAATCGAGCCCGACAGTTCCGCCTCGCGCTCGATGTTGATCACCCCCACCTCGCCCGGCCCGATCGTCGCCGTGATCCTTTGCGGGAATCCATAGGTAATCGGCCCCGCGCCGATCACCGCAAGCCCGTTCACCTGCCCGATCTCCTTCCCCCGCGTGCACACCTGGAGCGTCCCCTTCCGCACCATCTCGCGGAACCGCCGCGCCGGCAGACTCGCCCGCCGCTTCCGCCGCTTCACCGCCTCCAGCACATCCGTGCGCACCACCACCGTCGCCCCACGCCCCTGCGCCAAAAACGCCGCCTCGCGCGCCACGTCCGACACGCGGCTCATCCGCGCCGTCAACTTGTCACGCTGGCCGCCCATCCGCGCGCCGTGCTCCACCAGCGCCGCCACCGACTCCGCATCAAACGCCGGAAGCCCGCCCTCCTTCGCCACCCCCGCGATCACCCCCGCGTACTGCCGCGCCGACTCACCATCACGATCGATCACATCATCGAAGTCCGCCAGCACCTTGAATAACTGCCCGAAGTCCTCGTCCAGCTGATCCAGCGGAAAGAACGTCTCGCTGTCGCCGATCAGCACCACCTTCACCGTCACATCGATCGGCTCCGGTTTGAGCGTCCGCACCGCCCACGGCGAAGGCCCCTGGTCCGACGGCACGATCTCCAGCTTCCCGCTCCGCAGCGTCCGCTTGAGCGCCTGCCAAGCCCCCGGCTCACTCAGCACATCACGCGCCTCGATCAACAAATACCCGCCGTCCGCCCGCAGGATCGAACCCGCGCGAATCATCATGTGGTCCGTGTGCACCATCCCGCCCTGCCCCACATCAACATCGATGCTCCCCAGCAGGTTCCCCGCTGTCGGCGCGTTCTCGATCACAATCGGGCAATCCCCGCCCTCGCTGTGATCCAGCACCACATTCACGCGGTACAGATCCGAAAAATCCTCGCCCTCCTCGAGCTCGCCGAAGTGCTGCGACGCCACATCCTCGATCAGTTCCTTTAGGTGCGCACGCACCCGGTCGTCCGGGTACTTCGAGAGAATCCGCCGCGAGTAAGGCCGGATCAACCGCTCGATCTCGTCGTGCAGCAACCGGCGGAACTTCTCCGCGTGCTTCTCCTGCACCTCCTGAATCTTCTCCCCGATCCCTTCCAGACGCTCGATGTACGAGTGAATCTTCTCGCGCAGCGACTTGTAGTCCGCCTCGCTGATCCGCCCCTCCGCGCGCATCTTCTCGAACTCTTCGGGCGAAACCGGCCGCCCCTGCATCACCGGCAGAATCGCCGTCTGCATCATCTCCCCGCCCTGGATCGACATCATCGCAAGCCCCGCCGAGCGCAACTCCTGCTCGAACGGCTCCGTCAACTTCGAGACCGCCCCCTTCGTCTCCTGCTCCAGCTCCGACCGCCGCGCCCGCGCCGCCTCGGAGTTCAGCGCCTTGGTCATGTCGTCGCGGATGTAGTCCGCCATGTCGTGCATCAGCCGCGCAAACTCGCGCGCCGTCCCGCGCGCAAAGGTCAACAACCGAGGACGGTCAGACTCCCCGAAGTTCCGCACATACACCCGGTCCCGCGCCAGCGGACAACTCGGCTTGATGTGCTCCATCAACCGCCGAACCATCATCGCCCGCCCCGTCCCCGTCAGCCCGCGCACGAAGATGTTGTGCCCCGGCGCCGGGCTCGCAAGCCCGAACTCCAGCGCCTCCACCGCGCTCTCCTGGCCGATCACCGGCGCAATCCCCTCCACATCCGCCGTCGTCGCAAACCCGAGCGTCCCCGGATCGCACCGCCATCGCAGCGCCCCCGCCTCCAGCGCCCTCACTCCCAATCCGCCGCCCGTCCGCGTCTGTGCATCGCTCATGCCCCCATGCTACCCGTCGCTCACCCCGCATCCGTCGGAGAAGCAATCAGCCACCCGCCCCACACCGCGCCGATCCCCAGAAGATTGTTCAGCGCTACAACACCCAGCACCGCGCCGAACCGCCCCTCGCGCATCAACTCCAGAACCTCCCACCCGAACGCGGAAAATGTCGTGAACCCGCCCAGCAGCCCCACAACAAGCATCAGCCGCGCCTCCGCGCTGATCCGCCCGTCACCCGCCATCGGCGCCAGCAACCCGATGAAGAAACACCCCAGCACATTCACCATGAGCGTCGCCAACGGCCAACGCAGCCCCCCGCCCGCCCCGATCTCGCCGCCCGCCGCCAGCCGCGCCACACCCTCGCTCACACCGAACCGCATCCCCGCGCCCACCGCGCCGCCCAGCGCCACCAACAACAACCGCTCCATCGCCCGCCTCCTTCCGCATCCAACCGCCACCCAACCCCCGCCAACCTACGCGAATCCCCCTTGACACGGCCCAATC
>CALFMQ010000422.1 GCA_937879825.1 uncultured Phycisphaerales bacterium | reverse complement strand
GCGGCGGGCGTGGTGGACCGGATGCATCTGTTCCGGCTCGGGGCGGTGCGGCTGACCGAGAAGTTCGGCGCCGGCGACAAGGTTGATAACGGGACGATCAAGGCGATGCGCTCAGATATTCGCGAGACGCTGAGGGGCGCCGCGGGGAAGCATCCGTTTATGCCGCAGATGCTGATCGGGACGGGCGGCACCTTCACGGCGCTGGCGCGGGTGTCGCTGTTGCTGGGGTCGGACGAGGACGCGAGCGATCTGCTGCCCTTCAATGTGCGTGGCCACGAGATGCAGCACGCGGAGGTGCGGCACCTGATCGATTGGTTCCGGGAGATGAGCGTCGGGGAGCGCGCGAAGGTTCCGGGGATGACCAAGGACCGCGCCGAGGTGATTGTCGCGGGGGCGACGATTCTGGACTGCGTGATGGAATGGCTCGGGGTGAACACGGTGCGGGTGCATGACGGGGGCATCCGCGACGGGTTGATGCTGACGATGATCGAGGACCTCGGGCTCGGTGGGCGCGGGGCGGGGGTTGACCTGGGGCGGGTGGCGACGGCGCGGCGGTTTGCGCAGCGGTGCCAGTACGAGCAGGCGCACTCGGAGCATGTGGCGCTGCTCTCGTTGATGCTCTACAACGAACTCGAGCGGCTCGGGATGATCGATGCGGACGGGGCGGACCCGCACGAGCGGGAGTTGCTAGAGTCGGCGGCGGTGCTGCACGACATCGGGTACCTGATCAACTACGCGAAGCACCACAAGCACAGTTATCACCTGATCGTGCATTCGGACATGCCGGCGTTCACGCAGCGGGAGCTGGAGATCGTTGCGAATGTGGCGCGGTATCACCGGCGGTCTGGGCCGAAGAAGAAGCACCCGAACTTCGCGAAGCTGCGGGATGAGGACCGGGCGATCATCAAGCGGTTGTCGGCGGTGCTGCGGGTGGCGGACGGGTTGGACCGGGCGCACAAGCAGAATGTGACGGCGCTGCGGGGCGAGCGCGAGGGGGATGTTCTGCGGCTGACGGTTGACGCGATGGTCCGCCCGCATGTGGCGGTGTGGGGCGCGATGCAGAAGTCCGACGTGTTCACGTCGGTGTTCGGCGTTGATCTGGAGGTCGTGTGGAGCGATGAGTCGGACGGGGAACGCCCCGACTCGGAGGACCGGGATCAGGCGGGCGTGTTTACAGGCACGCGGAGCCCCACTCCATGAGGACCTGATTGAGGTCGTCGACGCCGACCTGGTTGTCGCCCGTGACATCGCCGTTGGATGCGCCCGAGTCGGGCTGGCCCCAGTTGGTGAGGACGGTGTTGAGATCATCGACATTGATGCGGGCGTCGGAGTTCGTATCGGCGCGGCAGGGGATGCACCCGTCGATGAAGTTGTCCGCGTCGAGGTCGGGCGCTGCGCCGGTGCGGATGTCGCAGGCGTCGATGGCGGCGTTGTCGTTGCAATCAGTCACGCCGGGGATGACGGAAACGGACCCTGACTCGCAGAGGAACTGTCCTGAGCAGAGTGCGTCATCGTTGGGGGCGCCGATGAAGGCGAAGCCGGCGTCGGCGGCGATGACGCGGCCCATGTTGGCGTGTCGGCGCGGGATGTGGGGGTAGACCTTGGACTGGATGAGCGCGGAGTGACCGGGGCCGCGTCTGTAGATGTAGACCGAGCCGGCGTCGTCGTGGCGGTCGGATGGGACGGCGGTGTCGTCGCGGGGCGCGCCGATGATGATGGCGTCGGGGGTGAGTGGGGGAGCGGCGGCGAAGTGATCGCGGGGCGCGGCGTCGGGGGCTCGGTAGAGGTAGGTCGGGGCCCAGGCGTTGGTGGCGGTGCGCACGAAGATGAAGCATGCGCCGGAGTCTTCGCGGGTGTCGGATGTGCCGGGCGCATCGTCGCGGGGTGCGCCGATGACGGCGATATCCTGATCGATCGAGACGGAGGAGCCGAACCAGTCGCGCGCATCGGGCGTGAACGCGTTGAGCCGGGTGCGGAAGAGCCACGCTGAGCCGTCGAACTCGTAGATGTAGGCGGCGCCGGCGTCGGTGAGGGCGCCGATTTCCTGTCCCGGGGCGCCGACGATGGCGAGATTGCCGTGGACTCTGATGGACGATGCGAACTCGGCGGGCGCGGGCCAATCATCGGGGCCCAGCCCGGCGGTGAGGTACCAGGTGTCTTCGAGTCGGTAATAGGCGATCGCGGCGTTGTCGAGCGAAATGATCGCGTGCGGGCCGTCGAGATCGATGACGGCGCCGAAGGCGTCGGCGTTTACGGGTTCGGGCGGGTCGAGGCGGTCGATCTGGGACCAGGCGCCGGATGAGCGGTGGAAGATGTAGACGGTGCCGGAGTTCTCGCCGTTGTCATCGCGGCCCGGGGCGCCGATGAGCGCGTAGTCGCCCGAGACGGCGATGCTCGAGCCGAAGAGATCGAAGGGCACGCCGTCGTTGGGGACGAGTTTCTGGACGAGTTGCCAGCCGGTGGCGGTGCGGCGGTAGGCGTAGGCGGCGCCGGACTGCGTGCCCCATTCGGGTGCGCCGGGCGCGCCGATGATGAGGGTTTCCTGGTCGGCGTCGATTGCGGCGCCGAAGCGGTGGGCGAAGTCCGCATCGAACGCGAACATCTCGGAGGGCGCGGTGAAATCGCAGAGATACTGCGCCCGGGCGGAGAGGGCGGTGACGAGCAGCGCGATGATGGCGATCGTGTGTCGCGTGGGTGTCGATGTGGCCAACCGAGACCGCTCCCGACCCCCCCCACGACGGCGTTGTAAGTGTTCATTCACTCCGAAGGCGAGACGATACGATCAATCCGCGATTCGCGGATGCGTAAAGTCTGATAAACCCGGAAAATTTATAGACTTACAGCGGATTGTCGGCTGATTGCCCAAACCGGCTTCACAAGTTATCGGACAAAGCGATGGGCTCGGCGGGGTGGGGGCGGGGAGAACCCGGCCAGGGGCGCCTCGGCACCTGAGAGGAGAGGCGCGGGGCGGCGGGAAGCGGTGGGGGCGGGATTCGAACCCGCGTGACCCTGACGGGTCAACCGGTTTTCAAGACCGGCGCCTTCAGCCGCTCGGCCACCCCACCGGTGAATGGGCATCGTAGTGCGGGACGGCGCGTTGCGTCACTCAGGGGAGGGGCAGTTCCCAGATTGGGAGGGGCTCTGAAAAGGACTGCGCCGAACCATCGAACATCGCGGCGTTGAAGCGCCCCCCGCCCCCCCCTCCCCCCCCGTCGTGGAATCGTCCGATGCGTGTGGCGGTGTGGGTCGGGTTGCGGAAGTCGATGACGCTTGAGGTTCGGGTGGGCGGCGGCGCATCGCCCGGGATGAAGGCGATGGCGGAGTCGAGGATGAGGGGGATTTGGGCCGCGTGTTCGACGAGGTCGAAGCGGATGAAGGCGGGGTTTGCGGCGTCGTCGAAGGAGTCGGGGTCGTCGTCGATGCCGGCGTGCCCGGTGGCGTTCATGGCGCAGGTGCGGGTCATCTGCTGCGGGTAGTGGTGATCGATGGCGGGGCAGACGAGGGCGGAGGCGTTGGCGTAGAGGTCGTCGGGGGTGTCGCCGTCGCGGCCGGCGTCCTGCTGGATGACGAGCGCCCAGTTGGGGATGGAGGACCACGGCTGGCCGATGGCGGGCCCCCAGCCGCGGTGATCGTCTGCGTACATGCGGCAGATGATGTAGCACTGTCGGTGGTTGGAGAGGCAGATGGCGGATTGGCCGGCGCGGCGGGCGCCGGCGATGGCGGGGAGGAGGACACCGATCAGGATGGCGATGACCGCGACGACGACGAGGAGTTCGATGAGGGTGAAGGCGTGGTGTCGTGCGTGGGTTCGCATAGCAGGGCAAGGGTAGGTCGGTGCGTCCTGTTCTGCGCGGGGCGGTATGGTGATGTCCCCGGATCGGGGCGAACTGGAGGCGAGCCGATGATTCCATGGAGCGGTGTGTTGGTGTTGTGTTCGATGGCGGCGGCGCCGGTTTCGCCGGAGATTCGCGCGGCGAAGATTCGGGCGGGGTACGAGGTGACGGTGGCGGTGGCGGACCTGCGCGAGGCGCGGTTCATGGAGATCGACCCGGAGGGCGTTCTGTATGTGACGCGGCCGCGGGCGGGGGACATTATCTGTTTGCGCGACAAGGACGGGGACGGGGTGTACGAGACGCGGGCGACCTTTGTTGAGGACATGCGTTCGGTGCACGGGATCGACCTGCACGACGGCTGGGTGTGGTTCTCGACGACGGGGTCGATTCTTCGGGCGCGGGACACGGACGGTGATGGCGTTGCGGATGAGCGGGAGGAAGTGATCGGGTCGGGGACGCTCCCGGCGGGGGGCGGGCACTGGTGGCGTTCGCTGCTCGTGACGGATGACGCGATCTACACCTCGATCGGCGACGCGGGGAACATCACGGATCAGCGGGAGACGGATCGTCAGAAGGTGTGGCGGTTCGGGATTGACGGGAAAGATGGGGAGGTGTTCTCGACGGGGATTCGCAACACGGAGAAGTTGCGGCTTCGGCCGGGGACGGACGAGGTGTGGGGGTTCGATCATGGGTCGGACTGGTTCGGCGCGGAGGTGGGCGATGGTCGGCGCGATCAGCCGATCACGGATCTGAACCCGCCGGATGAGTTGAATCTGTATCGCGAGGGCGCGTTCTACGGGCATCCGTTTGTGGTGGGCGATCGGTTGCCGCGGTATGAGTTCCTGGAGCGCGATGACATTCATGAGCTGGCGCGGCAGACCGTGCCGCCCGAATGGAAGATCGGCGCGCACTGGGCGACGAACGGGTGGTGTTTCATCGAGGGGCGCGAGGGCGCGGGGGCCATGCCGGGGGACCACAAGGGCGACATCTTCGTGGCGTGCCACGGGTCGTGGAACAGTTCGGTGCCGGTGGGGTACTGCGTGGCGCGGGTGCTGTTTGATGATGGGAAGCCGTACGGGCTGCTCAAGATCGTGGACGGCGCGGGCGACGGGACGGCGCAGCCGGTGATGCGCCCGGTGGATTGTGTGGAAGCGCCGGACGGATCGATTCTGTTCTCGGATGACTCGAACAACCGGGTGTACCGGATTCGCTGGGTGGGCCAAGGGGATGCGGGGGACGGGGGCGCGTGATGCGGCGGGCGGCGCTGGCGTTGATGTGTGTGTGCGCGTGCGGCTGCTCGGAGAAGCCCGCGCCCGTTGACGACGGCGCTGACGGCGCGGGGCCTGCTGTGGCGGGCCGTGCGTCGTTTGGGGGACTGACGAGCCCGCCTCTGGCGTTCTTTGATGGGCACTGCGCGCGGTGCCACGGGCCGAACGGGAGTTTTTACGGCGAGGCGTTCGCATCGATCTCGTCGGATCGTGATCTGCACGGGATCGTGGTGGAGATGGTCGAGGGGCCGGGGTTCGGCGAACTTGATGACGACTCGCTCTATGCGCTGGTGGCGTTTCACAGGAGTCTGCGGGACGGTACGCCGTTCGGCGTGGTGACGGAGATGTTGGGGGATGCGGTCGCGGGGGAGATGTTGCCCGGCACGAGGGTGTCGGTGATCGTTGGAACGGACGTGATCGGGGCGGAGATGGGTGAGGCGTCGTGGCGGGCGGCGTTGCCCGGCGGTGCTGCGGGTGGATCGTTGCGTGTGCGGGTGGAGCGGAACGGGCGGGTGTTCGAGTGGGACCCGCGTGAGCAGGCGTGGTCGGATGCGCCGCCGCCGACGCACGAGGAGTATTGACGATGATGAGGCGAATGCTGTCGTGTGCGGCGTGCGTTGTGATGGTGGCTTTCTCGTGCGCGCCGGTACGCGGCGGGGACATGGTGATGCGCGAGGCGCTGGCTGTAGGCGCCGCGGGCGGGGGCGGGCGCTCGCCGGTGATCACGGACGCGATTCAGTCGCTCCGCGCCGAGGGGGCGTGGAAGGCGCCGGTCGAGGGCGATGTGCTGGCGCTGGCGACGGGATTCCGGCAGGTGTGGAAGAAGATCGAGTCGGACGGGAACGGTCAGTTCGAGAATGGCGCGTTGTACGGCGGGTACGCGGTCTGGAGTTTCGATTCTGACGCTGAGAAAGTGATGATCCTGGACGCTGCGGGCCACTCGACGGTGTGGGTGAACGGCGAGATTCGTGCGGGGGACCTGTATGAGTACGGGACGATTCGGATTCCGGTGCGGATCAAGAAGGGCGCGAATGAGTTGGTATTCCTGTGCGGGCGGGGGCGGTTGCGCGCGACGCTGCGCGAGGCGGCGGGGCCGGTGTTTCTGGATGCGGGGAATGTGACGTTGCCGCACTTGCTCGTGGAGCATGCATCGGATGACGGTGGATCGGAGTGGGGCGCTGTCGTGGTGGCGAACGCCACGGGTGAGGTGGCGCGCGGCCTTTCCATCTCTTGCCACACCGAGGACATGGTCGGAGAGACGACGGAGATTCCTGCGCTGCTGCCGGCGAGTGTGTTCAAGGCGGCGTTCGAGATTCCGGCGGTGCGGGGGGACGCGGGCGAGCCCTTCAAGCTGACTCTGACCTTGTGGCGCGGTGATGAGAAGCTGGACACACAGACTGTGACGACGCGCTTCTGCACGCCGGACGGGCCGAACAACCGGACCTTCCGGTCGCGTGTGGATCGGTCGGTGCAGTACTACGCGGAGCGGCCGGCGAGCGGAGAGGAAGAGGCCGTGATTCTGACGCTGCACGGGGCGAGCGTTGAGGCGAGCGGTCAGGCGGCGGTGTATGCGCCCAAGGAGTGGGCGCGGGTGGTGGCGCCGACGAATCGCGGGAAGTTCGGGTTTGACTGGGAGGACTGGGGGCGCATCGATGCGATGGAGGTGCTGGACATCGTGTCGGGTGATCGCAAGGCGATTCTGACGGGGCATTCGATGGGCGGGCACGGCTCCTGGCAGGTGGCGTCGCACTATCCGGATCGGTTTGTTGCGGTGGGTCCGAGCGCGGGGTGGGTGAGTTTCGCTTCTTACGCGGGGTATCCGAACCTGCGCGCGTATGGCGGGGCGGGTCGGATTCTGGAGCGTGCGGCGTCACCGAGCGACACGCTGCAGATGAAGCGGAACTTCTACAACCTTCCGGCGTTCATCCTGCACGGTTCGGAGGATGACAATGTGCCGGTGGAGCAGGCGTTCATCATGCGGAAGGAGTTGGAGGGGATCAGCCCGGGGTTGACGCTTCATTCGGAGTTGGGCGCGGGGCACTGGTGGGGGAATCAGTGCTGCGACTGGCCCGAGATGATGGCGTTTTTCAAGGCGCGGCTCGATGAGCACACGGGTGCGCCGGATCGGGTTCGGTTCACGACGACGAGTCCGGGGATCAGCGCGCGGTGCGAGTGGGTGACGATCGAGCAGCAGGTGGAGGCGCTGACGGCGAGCCGCGTGGACCTGGCGCGGAACATCGATGCGGGGCGGATCGAGGGCAAGACGGAGAACGTGGATCGGCTCACGATCGATCTGGGCGCGTTCGGCGGGCGCGCGGTGACGATGGTGATTGATGAGGACGAGGTGCGGGCGGATGCGGGCGCGGGGAGCGTTTCGCTCGTGCTGGGCCGCCGGGGATGGGATGTCGATGGGCCGGCGGGGGCGGGTGAGAAAGGGCCGGCGCGGAACGGGCCGTTCAAGGCGGCGTTCGATCGGGACTGCGTGCTGGTGTACGGCACGCGCGGGAATGCGGAGGAGAACGCGTGGGCGCTGGATCGGGCGCGGTACGACTCGGAGCTGTTTTTGGCGCGGGGGAACGGCGCGCTGCGCGTTGTGAGCGATGAGGCGTACCTGAAATCGGGGCACGCGGGGAATGTTGTGTTGTACGGGCATGCGCAGTCGAACGGGGCGTGGGGCGCGGTGCTGGGAGAGGCGTGCCCGATTCGCGTGCAGCGGGGGCGGATCATCATCGAGAACCAGAAGACACTCGAGGGTGAAGACTTAGGCGTGATGATGTGCTACCCGGTGGC
>CALFMQ010000421.1 GCA_937879825.1 uncultured Phycisphaerales bacterium | reverse complement strand
GCAGGACAAGTGGTACGTGGACGAGTTCTATGACTTCATGATTCGCAGGCCGCTGCGGGCGCTGGCGCATGTGTTCCACCTGATCGACAAGTTGTTGGTGGACGGATTGGTGAACGCGGCGGGCTTCCTGCCCCGCGCGATCGCGCACGGGTTGAAGCCGAGCCAGGGCGGCGTGCTGCACGGGTATGCGGTCGGGATGGCGAGCGGGATCGCGTTCCTGCTTCTTGTGATTCTGGTGATGGTGCTTTGATGCTGTATGCGTTGATCCTCATCCCGGCTGTGTTCGCCTTGCTGATCGCGATGGCGCCGGCGCGTCATTCGCTGGTGTTCGCGAAGGTTGGGTCGTTGATCCTGTTCTTTGCGACGCTGGCGGCGATGCTGCCGTTCTCGTTTGATTGGAAGAATGCCGCGGCGTACCAGATGACGGGGGCGATTCCGTTTGTGCCGGCGCTGGGCATCGAGCTGAGCGTCGGTGTGGACTCGATCGCGCTGTGGCTGATCGCGCTGACGGCGCTGCTCTGCCCGCTGTGCGTGTGGGGCTCGCAGACGGCGATCACAACGCGGGTGCGGACCTATTACGCGTGGCTGATGGCGCTGCACGCGGCGATGATCGGCGTGTTCGCGGCGCGGGACCTGGTGTTCTTCTACATCTGCTTCGAGTTCACGCTGGTGCCGATGTATGTGCTGATCAACCTGTGGGGCTCGACGAACCGCGAGAAGGCGGCGACGAAGTTCTTCCTGTTCACCTTCACGGGCTCGATCATCGCGCTGGCCGGGCTGGTGTACGTGGCGTACCAGGGGTACACGCGGTACGGGAGTTGGTCGTTTGATATCGCGACGATGCAGCAGGTGGCGGCGTCGATGTCGATGCGTGAGCAGGGGTGGGTGCTCTTTGCGCTGATGGCGGGGTTCGCGGTGAAGGTGCCGCTGTTCCCGGTGCACACCTGGCTGCCCCTGGCGCACACGGAAGCGCCGACGGCGGGGTCGGTGATCCTGGCGGGCGTGCTGCTGAAACTGGGGACGTACGCGATTTTCCGGTTCGTGCTGCCGTTCGTGCCCGATGCGCTGAGGGAATACGCGCCGTTCATCGCGGTGCTGGCGGTGATCGGGATTCTGTACGCGGGGCTGATCTGCTGGGTGCAGCGGGATGTCAAGAAGCTGGTGGCGTACTCATCGGTGGCGCACCTTGGGTTCTGCGTGCTGGGGATGGTGGCGTACAACAAGGCCGGCAACGCGGGCGCCGTGATGTACATGATCAATCACGGCCTCTCGACGGGGGCGCTGTTCTTCTGCATCGGGATGATGTACGAGCGCTACCACACGCGGTCGCTGGATGAGGTGGGGGGATTGGCGACGAAGATGCCGATCTGGGCGTTCTTCATGGGGTACTTCGCGATGGCTTCGGTGGGGCTGCCGGGCTTGAACGGCTTCGTGTCGGAGTTCCTGTGCCTGATCGGGACCTTCCAGTCCGGCGCGCAGGGGATCGGCGGCACGGCCGGGAGTCTGGGGCCGTGGTACGCGGCTGTTGCGGGCACGGGGATGATCGTCGCGGCGATTTACCTGTTGTATATGGTCGGGAAGATCGTGCTCGGGCCGCTCAAGGAACCGAGCGGCCATGGGCATCACGATGATGAAGCGCACGCGCTGCCGGCGGACCTGACGCCCCGCGAGATCGGGATTCTGGGCGTGCTGGCGGTGGCGTGCCTGGTGCTTGGTGTGCTGCCGGGCCCGATGCTCAAGAGCATCGATGCGCCGATCGAGGCGACGCTTGCGGCCATGGGCGTGGTCGATGCGCCCGCCGTGGCGCTGGCGCCGGCTGAGTTGAAGGAGGCGACGCCGTGAGTCTGTTGGCTGCCTCCATGCCGATCATCGAGCGGTTGTCGTATCTCAAGCCGGAGATGGCGCTGGGCGCTGGCGCGTGCGTGGTGATGATGCTGGGGCTGTCGCCCAAGCGTTCGGTGCGGCTGGGGTGCGAGATGTTTTCGATCTTTGCGCTGCTGGCGGCGTTCGCGTTGGCGCTCTTCGCGACGCCGGCGCACGCGACGAGCGCGCTGCCCAACCTGATGCCCTTCGCCAAGGCGATGATCGCGGCGGTGGGGGTGGTGCTGGTGATGGCGCTTTCCGGGACGGTGGACCGGGATGTCGAGGCGCGTGCGGAGCGGACGGGCAAGTTCGACAAAGCGCGGTCGACGCGGGGCGAGTTCTATTCGTTCTTCCTGTTCAGTCTGATGGGATTGATGCTGTGCGCGAGCGCGGATGATCTGATCTGGCTGTTCCTGGCGCTGGAACTGACATCGCTCCCGACCTATGTGATGGTGAGCATCTCGACGGCGCGGCGTGAGAGCCAGGAAGCGGGCGTGAAGTACTTCTTCCTGGGCGCGTTCGGCGCGGCGACCTTCCTGTTTGGCTTTGCGATGCTGTTCGGTTCGGCGGGGACGACGCAGTTGTTCGGCGCGGGGTCGATCGCGGAGCACCTGCTTCTTCATGGGATCGGCCCGATCGCGATGCTCGGCGTCGTGATGTCGATCATCGGGGTGTCGTTCAAGATCGCGGCGGTGCCGATGCACTTCTACACGCCCGATGTGTACCAGGGCGCGGCGACTCCCGTGTCGGCGATGCTGGCGTTTGTGCCCAAGGCGGCGGGGTTCATCACGCTGATGCTGCTGCTCAGCGCTGTGGGTTGGCGTTACGGTGCGCACGGAGATGCGCTGCCCGAGGCGATCCGGGTGCTCCTGTGGGTGATGGCGGCGCTGACGATGACCGTTGGGAATGTGCTGGCGTGGCTTCAGACGAGCGTGAAGCGGATGCTCGCGTATTCGTCGGTGGCGCACTCGGGGTACATGATTGTCGGCTTGATCGCCGGGCCGGGCGATGGCTCGCTGGCGAGCAACGGGCTGGCGGCGGTGCTGTTCTACTTGATGGCGTACGGGTTCACGAATGTGGGCGCGTTCGCCGTGCTGTCGGCGCTGGAGCACCGGAGCGGGCGCGAGGCGGACTCGATCGATGACATCCGGGGATTGTGGAAGACGCAGCCGATGCTGGCGGTGGTGATGGCGGTGTGCGTGGCGTCGTTGCTCGGTTTGCCGCCGCTCCTGGGATTCTTCGGGAAGTTGTTCCTGTTCACGAGCGCGATCGGGGCGGGCGAGATCGCGCTGGTCGTGGTGCTGGGCCTGAACTCGGCGGTGGCGGCGTATTACTACCTGCGGATCATCGGGCTTCCCATGCTTAAGGACCCGGACGCGGTGAGCCAGGATATGCGGTTGTCGCCCTTCCCAGCGCGGACGCTGGTTGGCGTTGTGAGCGCGGCGTCGGCGGTGCTGCTGGTCGCGGTGGCGAGCCAGTTGATGCACGCCAGCAACAACGCGACGGCTTACTCGGCGGTGGTGGCTTCGGGCGGCGATGTTGAAGCGACGCCGGTTTCTTCCGTCGAGTGATCGTCGTCTGACGGATCATCGAAGAGGTGCGTGAGGCGGGAGTAGACCGCTGCCACGGCGATCATGAGGACGCCCAGCAGGACGAAACTCGCGACGCGCCAGCCGGCGGAGACATCGATGAGGTCGAAGACGACCGCCTTGAGCGTTGCGAGCCCGAGCAGCGAGAGCCCGACATAGCGGATCGGTGCGTTCTTGCGGAAGAAGCCCGCGGCGAGCATGCCGACGGCGCACAATCCCCACCAGATGGAGACGGCGGCGCGCTGGGCGGTCTGGGTGTCGGTGAGTTGGGGCACGGCGCGGGCGACCTCGAGCGTCGAAGCGAGGAAGAATGTGAAGGCGCCGGAGACCATGATGGCAGTGCCGAGCGAGCGCATCTCCTCGCTGGCGAGGCGCCGGGCCATGTTGCGGCCCATGAGTGTCCAGACGGTGGCGGCGGCGAAGGCGAACCACCACGCGGGGTGCATGAGGGGCGGGGCGACGATGTCGGTCCATTCCCACATCTCGTAGCCGGCGACTCCGGCGAGGATCGCGGTGGCGATGCCGGTGGCGCCGGTCCAGCGCCATTCGGCGCGCCGGGTTGCGACACCGATGACGAACGCGGCGCACGACATGGCGAGCCAGAGCCACGCGAGCGGCGCGGCGGCGGAGTTCTGATCGATCGGCGCGATGGCGAGCATGGCGAAGCCGACGAGTTGCATGGCGATGGCTCCGCCGATCCATGGGGATTTCGTCGAAGCGGTGCGCCGGATGAGTTCGGCGCAGGCGATCCATGCGGCGGCGGCGAGGGCCATCATGGCGGACCAGCGCGTGAGATAGAGACCGGCGACATCCGCGCCGACGGCGAGAGAGGCGGTGAGTGTCTTGTCGAAGAGGACGAGGCGGAGCGATGCGATGGAAAGCGTGATGATGCCGTAGATATCGAGGGGGCGTGCGCGCATCCAGCGTCCGACGGCGATGGCGGCGGCGCCCATAGCGATCCATGCGGCGACTTCGAGCCAGCCGGCGAGCCCGAGCGCGATCGTCATGATGAGGAAGACGCCCGCCTGTGCGATAAATGTGGCGCCGAGGCGTTCGCGATCGGACTCGGGGGCATCGCGGAGGACGCGCATGTGCCCGGCGAGCCAGAGCCCCAGCGCGGTGGTGG
>CALFMQ010000420.1 GCA_937879825.1 uncultured Phycisphaerales bacterium | reverse complement strand
CTCACCTCGGGGTACATTCGAATGCATTACTCACCCTTTCGCCGGTGTCCACCCCGAAGGGTTTCTCCCGCGACTTGCATGCTTTAACCATGCCGCCAGCGTTCAGGCTGAGCCAGGATCAAACTCTTCAATTGAAATCCGTTGCACGCTCGATTGCTCGGTCGTGTTGTTTATTCAACGAGTTGTTTGCCTAGCAATCCGGCTCGTTCGAGCCGGATGGTCTATCAGCATTACTGCTGTACGCCGGTCGGCTAGACCGGCGATTTCTTTGTTCAAGGGGCATATATCTATGTCCGAGAGAACTTGAACCCGATGAATGGCTGTGAACCTTCATCGGAGCTTTTTACGGCGATAGCAACTTGCTAAGAGTTTGGGCCTCGGAAGCCCTAGCCATCGCCGCACATTCTCGCGGCTCTCCCAACTGTTCACTTTTCAAAGATGGTTCCCGAGTCGCCCGTCCGGGCTTGTCGGGGCCGCCTCAGCGGTTGGCTGCGACGGGCCGAACAGAGTACCAAGCCCTAAGCGAATGTCAAGCGGACGCGAATGCGGGGGGCGGAGACGGTGGATTCCGGCGCGTGGCGCGATCAGGACGGGTCCTTGTCCACATCGGGTCCACGCGGGGCGCGGGTGCGGCGGCCCGGCTCCGGGGCGGCCCCGAGGATCGCGATCCAGAGGCGTTGGCGGGGGATGCCCGCTTCCAGGAGGGCGTTGCAGGCGGCGCGGAGGGTTGAGCCGGTGGTCATGACATCATCGACGACGATGACGGCTACCCCGTCCGCCCTTGCCCCCCCACTTCGTCTTTCGCCTTCGGCGGCCGGAGCGGGCAGCAGGGATTGGATGCGTTTCGGGACGGCGCGGATGGATCCGGAGACGTTGGCCTGGCGGGCGCTGACGGGGATCGAGAGTTGTGAGGCGCGGTGCTTGCGTGCCAGTGCGCGGACGACGGGCGCATCGAGTTCGCGCGCGACGCCTCGCGCGAGTGTGAGCGTATGGTCGATGCCGCGTGAGAGGCGCCTGCGTGTCGAGGTGGGCACGGGGACGACGACGGGTTGCGTGTCGTTCAGGCCGGCGCTGCGGATGGCGCGCGCGAGTTCGGCGCCGAGTGATGCGCCGAGCCAACGGTTGGAGTGGAACTTGACTTCGCGGATCCAGTCGGCGAGGTGCGACTCGTAGGTTGCGAGGCGCACGGCGAACGACCACGGCGGGCGTTTGTTGCGGCAGTTGGCGCAGCCGAACTCGTCGGGCTCGTGGGGACCGATGGAGTGGGCGCAGCGCTGGCAGTATTCGGTGGGCGCATCGGGCGTCCAGCCGGTGTCGGCGATGCGCTGGGCGAGCGGGAGCGACGTTGGCGCCAGGAGGTCGCGCTCGGCGCTGCGGAGCCAGGCGCGCCAGCGCGGCTCGGGCGCGGGCTGCGCGGGCGCGGGTGTCGCGGCGACGGCGACCGGCGCATTTGGAATGGGCGGCCAGGTGAACTTCGCCTGCGTCGGCTTGGTCTCGGGAGGCATCAGGAGACGAGGGGCGCGAGGAGTTTGGCGAGTTTGCCCTCATCGGCGCGGCGTTCGGTGGCGGCTTCGGGCTCGAAGACCTCGAGCATGCGCGGGACGGCGATATCGAGTTCGTCGAGGAGCGCCGCGATGCGGGCCCAATCGATGGTGCCGTCGCCGGGCATGAGATGGTTGTCGGTCTGGCGGTCGTTGTCGTGCATGTGGACATAGCCGATGACGGGCGCGCATTGCTTGAGTGCGGCGTAGACATCGCCGGAGAAGTGGGCGTGGCCGGTGTCGAAGCACATGCGGATGTAGCGGGAGCCGATGGTTGCGATCATGGAGCCGAGGAGCGGCGCATCGTGCCCGATGGGGACGACGAAGCCCATGTTCTCGACGACGAAGACGACGCCCAGTTTGTCTCCCAGATCGGCGAGGCGGCGGAGGAAGTCGATGAGGTGCGGAGTGCGCGCGCTCTGGGCCTTCCTGGCCTCGTCGGGGGGGATCTTCGGGAACTCGTAGGGGGCATTGGGCGTTGTGGGGAGGTGTGCTGCGGGATGGACGACGACGATCGGGCCGCCGAGATCTTTGGCGAGTTGGCCTTCGTGTTCGTAGAGCCGCAGGCAGTGCTCCCGGTGTGCGGGGTCCGGCGATGAGGGGTCGATATCGGAGCCGAAGATGCCGTGCGTTGAGTCGATGTTCATCCCGACGCGCCGGAAGGTATCGAGGACCTGTTTGACGGTGGGTTTGTTGTCGCGGTTGTAATAGAACTGCGCGGAGGTGCAGCCGATGCGTTTGTATGCGAGGAGGAATCGATCGGGATCGAAGTCAAAGCCGAACGGCGCGACGGTGGAGAGCACCCTGGACGAGGCGCGGCTGGCTTCACCCATGGTTGGGTTCCTTGAGTGCGTTGCGGATGAGTGCCGCGCGTTCGATTCTGCGTTCGCGCTGGCTCATGTTGCGTTTGTGGGTGCGCTGGAGGTGGGCGGTCTGGACATTGAGGATGAGATTGTGGAGCGTGGCGAGGGGGACATCATTGATGAGGGAGGAGACGATGCCGAGGCGGACGACGCCCAATAGCGTCATGGCCTCTTCGATTTTCATGAGGCGCGCCGAGCGGAGGATGGCCAGGGCGCGGAAGATCTGGTCCTCGAAGAAATAGGGTCGCTTTTGGGCGAGTGTGAGCCGCGCGGAGCGCTCGAACTCCATGATTCGCGGGACGACGACCTGCTCGAACTGCTGGAGGATTTCGCGTTCGGAGCGGCCCAGCGTGGTCTGGTTGGAGATCTGATAGAGGTCTCCGGCGGCTTCGGAGCCTTCGCCGAAGAAGCCGCGGACGGCGAGGTTCATGCCTTTGGCGGCGCGCTTCACTTTCTCGAGGTCGCCCGTGAGGCGGAGGGCGGGGAGGTGGAGCATGGCGCTGACGCGGAGCCCGGTGCCGACATTGGTGGGGCAGGCGGTGAGGTAGCCGAAGCGGGGCGAGAAGGCGAAATCGGCGCGCGACTCGATCTTGTCGTCGGCGGTGTTGGCCTGTTCGAACGCGTCGGTGAGGTCGAGTCCGGCGCGGATGACCTGGATTCGCAGGTGGTCTTCCTCGTTGACCATGATGGCGAGGCGTTCGTCGGGGCTGGAGACGGCGACGGCGCGCGGCTGATCGCCCTCGGCGTGATTGGACGAGATGAGGTGGCGTTCGACGAGGACGCGGCGCTCGGTGTCGGAGAGTTCGGTGATGTCGACCCACATGACTTTGGGCGCGAGGTCGGCGTCGAGGATGTGCGATTGCGCGATGCGGAGGATCTGGGCGCGTTCGGAGGTGTCGGCGCGGCCCGTGAAGGGGAAGCCGGCGAAGTTGCGCGCCAGGCGGACGCGGGAGGTGATGACGACATCGGAGGCGGGCGCATCGCAGCGGAGCCATTCGATGGGCTGGTCGGCTTCGTGCGTCATGGCGCTTCCCCGCCGTCATCATCGCCGCATGCGTTGTGCGGGTCCGTTGCGTCGCTCGCCGGCGCGACGGGTTCTCCGGTCTGGATGATCTGATCGCGGAGTGAGGCGGCGCGTTCGTACTGCTCGGCCTGGATGGCGTCGTGGAGTTGGCGGCGGAGGAGGGCGATGCGTTCGTGTCGATCGACGGTGGCGCCGGCGCGGCGGGGTGTTTTGCCGGTGTGGTGGGTGGCGCCCTGCTGCATGCGTTCGATGAGGGGCGCGAGGGCGTCGGCGAAACTGGAATAGCAGGAGGGGCACCCGAGGAGCCCGGACTGCTTGAACTGGGCGAGCGTGATGCCGCAGACGGAGCAGGGCTTGGCGCGGGGGGACTGGGCGGATTGTTTCTTGGCGGCGGCGCCGTGGGACATGACGAACTTGGTGATGAGTTCGTTGATGGGCGCGTGTGGTCCGGCGACGAGTCCCTCTTCGCGGGCGCACTCCTGGCAGAGGTTGCGCTCGACCTTCTCGCCGGCGTGGACGGTGACTTCGTGCACGGTGGCGGGTTTGCCGCATCTGTCGCACTGGTGGGACATCGCGCTTGAGTGTAGCGCGTGAAGGGGATGCGTGCCAGAGGGAATGCTTGGGGGATTACCCGCAAACGGCCTTGCGGATGGCTGCGAGCGATCGGATGAGCGCGGGCGCTTCGTCGAGCGCGAGCATGGTGGAGGCGTCGCTCTGCGCGTTGCGCGGATCGGGGTGGCATTCGAGGAAGACGGCGTGGACGCCGGCGGCGACGGCGGCGCGAGCGAGGAGGGGGACGCGCTCGGGTCTGCCGCCGGTTGTCGAGGAAGCGCCGGGGAGTTGGGCGGAATGGGTCGCGTCGAAGCAGACGGGGCAGGCGCCGGCGGGGTCGCCGAGTTCCATGAGGTCTCCGATGCCGATGAAGTCGTTGACGAGGCGGTGGTAGCCGAAAAAGGTTCCTCGCTCGGTGAGGATGATGTTGGTGCACCCGGCGGACTCGACCTTGCTGACCGGCCCGGCCATTTCCTGCGGCGAGAGGAACTGGCCCTTCTTGATGTTGACGGCGCGGTTGCGGGGCTTGGCGGCGCGAGCGACGGCGAGGAGGAGGTCGGTCTGGCGGCAGAGGAAGGCGGGGATCTGGAGGAGGTCGGCGACCTCGGCGACGGCCTCGGCCTGAGCGGGCTCGTGGATGTCCGTCGTGACGGGGACGGCGAGTTCCTCGCGGATGGAGGCGAGGGTTTCGAGGCCGGCGGCGAGGCCGGGGCCGCGGGATGAGGTGATGGAGGTGCGGTTGGCCTTGTCGAAGGAGGCCTTGAAGATGTAGGGGAGCCCGAGTTGGTCGCAGCAGGCCTTGAGGGTGCGTGCGATGTCGAGGGCGATGGCCCTAGACTCGAGGACACAGGGGCCGGCGATGATGACGAGGGGGCGGCCTGAGCCGATCTGGATCGGGGCTGCGGGCCCGTTGATGGTGCAGGTTCTGGGCATGGCGGAAGGGTACCCGAGAAGTTCCCGGACTCTCGGGTCGCGGGATTCGGGTTCCAGATGGGAGGGATGGTTGGGATGCGGTGAAGGGGTGGAGGGATCGGGTCGATAGGACCGAATGCCGCGTTTGTGGGTCCAGGGATGGGCCGAGTCACCGAGCCATGGAGTCAGGGATGGCCAAGATGCCGAAAGAGCCGGAACCGTTCGCCGAGCAGGTGGCAGTGATCCTTCGCCGGATTCACCCGGAGTTGGATGTGCGCCTGACCGGCCCGAGCGAGATGATCGTGAACGGGCGCCGGCTCGACCTTGAGAACCTGCATCGGCTGGTGACGGCGGATGAGGAACGCGGCGTCGAGATCGTTGAGCAGTACCTCGATCATCTGTTTGATGAGGACACGCTCAATGTGACTTCGATGCCGTGGGACGTTGCGAAGACGAAGATCATGCCGCGGATTCAGCCGGAGTCGATCTTCGAGCACTTGTCGCGCGAGATGGTGGCGCATGTGCCGTTCGTGAACGACACGGTTGTGGTGTTCGTGATCGATATGCCGCACATGACGATTTCGGTGACGGCGGAGCAGATGGTGCGCTGGCACCTGACGGCGGACGATCTGGAGCAGGTGGCGCGAGAGAATCTGCGTCGGTACACGCCGGAGCTGGAGTTCCGGATGCTGGAGAGCGATGAGGGCGGGCGTGCGTTCGTGCTGTCGCTACAGGACGGGTACGACGCTTCGCGGCTGCTGCTCGATGATCTGTTCCTGCGGATGGCGCCGGAACTGGGCGGGGATTTCCTTGTTGCGACGCCGAGCCGGGACATGTTCCTGGCGATGAGTCTTGACCCGGAGCCGTTCGTGAACCGTGTGTGCCGCCGGGTGGATGAGGACTACCACCGGTTGCCCTATCCGATCACGAATCGGTTGTTCTACGTGACGCGGGACGGCGTTGCGGGGACGGAACTCAAAGCTGCCTGACAGCAGAGAGCATAGAACACAAAGCACAGAGCACAGAGCACAGAGACCCCCTCCGTCTCTCGATTCGTTTGAGACACCTCCCCCGTCGGCGGCGGGGGAGGAAGCACTCGCCACCTCCACCATCGAGGTTGGGGGAGGAAGCGTGCGGTACGATGCTGTCCGATGATTCTGTTGATCGACAACTACGACTCGTTCACATGGAACCTGGTGCAGCGGTTCGGGGAGATCGACCCGACGCTTGACCTGCGCGTGGTGCGGAATGACAAGATCACGGTGGATGAGGCGCGGGGGATGAAGGGGCTGCGGGGGATCATTATTTCGCCGGGGCCGTGCACGCCGGATGAGGCGGGTGTTTCGAAGGACTTTGTGAGCGAGATGGCGGGCGAGGTGCCGATGCTTGGGGTGTGCCTCGGGCATCAGTGCATGGGGCAGATGCACGGGATGCGGGTGGTTCGGCACACGAAGATCATGCACGGCAAGACGAGCCCGGTGCATCACGACGGGAGGGGCATCTACCGGGGGATGAGCGATCCGTTCGTCGCGACGCGGTATCACTCGCTGGTTGTGCTGACGGGCGATGCGGTGCCGCAGGGGTGGGAGGTTTCGGCGTGGACGACGGATGTGCTCGCTGACGGGAGCGAGGCGCGGGTGGTGATGGGGCTGCGGCGGGTCGGACGGGAGGGTGAGGCGCCGATGGAAGGTGTGCAGTTTCATCCGGAGTCGTTTCTGACGGAGGAGGGGCCGAGGTTGTTGGGCAACTTCCTGGGGATGGTGCGCGAGTGGGACGGTGCGGCGACGGCGTGACGGGTATGCTGAGCGCTGGACCTGCATGAGGAACTGAGCGATGACGCAGACTGAGACGGCGGTTGTGAAGCATCACGCGAAGGGCGTGCTTGCGCAGTCGGACGGCGAGACGATCGTGCTGGCGGTCCCGGAGACGAGTTACCAGTTGCGCCTGGTTGTGCTCAAGGCGCCGGCGACGGCGGTGGGGAAGAAGATTTCGGGCGTGATTCGCGTGCAGGCGCGCCGCATCGACAAGGTGGGTTCGGGCGGGCGCTACATCGAGCCGGTGGCGGGGCGGCCGCGGCGGGTGCAGGGATCGGTGCTCAGTGTGAATTCAGGGGACGGGACTTTCGTGATGAGCGCGGGGGTGCCTGTGGTTGTGAAGCCGACGGATGCGCGGCAGAAGGCGAGCGACTTTGCGCCGGGGGACTTTGTGAGTTTCGATGCGCTGCCGGGGGCGACCTTTACTCCGGCTGGGTGAGCGCAGAACTCACCACAGAGGGCACAGAGACGGAGTCGGGTCGGGTCGATGTCCGTTGGCGCTGCGGCTCGCGGCGCTCGGTTGAGCGGTTCATTTCGAGTTGAGACATGGTTCACTTGGCTTCGCCAAGATGAACCATGGCACCCGATCGATGCCGATCACACCTCTGCGTCGGCGCGGCGGACGGCGGCGCAGAACTCGGCGATTTTGCGGGGGTCTTTGAGGCCGGGTTCGGACTCGACGCCTGAGGAGACATCGACGGCGTAGGGGCGGACGGTGCGCACGGCTTGTGCGACGTTCTGCGCATCGAGGCCGCCGGCGATGATGAGGGGGTGATCGCTGGAGTCGGCGACCTGCGCGAGGGCGTTCCAGTCGAAGGTGGTGCCCTTGCCGCCTGACGAGCCGTCGATGAGGAGGGCGGTGATCTCGGCGATGCGGCTCCACTTCAACAGTTCGGACTCGATCGTTGCGGGGTCGAAGCGGACGGCCTTGATGACATCGGGCCCGGCGTCGCGCACCAGGGGTTCGGGCTCGTTGCCGTGGAGTTGGATGATGTCGAAGGGGAAGTCCTCGCGCGCCGTGTCGAGCGTTTCCAGGGATGGATTGACGAAGAGTCCGACGGTCGTGATGAAGGGCGGGAGCGCGGAGGCGATGTCCCACGCGGCTTCGGGCTCGATGAAGCGCGGTGAAGCGGGCGCGAAGACGAATCCGAGGGCATCGGCGCCGGCTTCGACGGCGCACCATGCGGCGTCGGGGGATGTGATGCCGCAGATCTTGATGCGGGTGCGGTGTGCGGTCACGCGATTTCCTCTCTGAGTTGGTCTGCCAAGGATTGCGCGGACTCGTCGAGGTGCGCGGTGCGGAGTTCTTCGAGGAGTTTGGAGGCGCGGATGGGGTCGTTGAGGTAGCGGGCGCTGAAGAGGGCGATCATGAGTTTGAGTCGGGGCGTTTCGCGGTCGGTGGGGAAGCGGGCGAGGAAGCGGTCGTAGGCGGCGACGGCCTCGGTGTGGCGCGACTCCGTGGCGAGGTGGTTCGCGATGACGAGCTGCGCATCGCGGTTCATGGTCGCGTCGGCGTCCTTGTCGAGGAGGGCGATGTACTTGTCGGTGGCGCGGGCGATCTCGCCCGTGGCGATGAGCGTGGAGACTTCGGCGCGGGCGCTGGTGATGGCCTCGTCGGGCGCGGGGCGTTTGGATTTGCCCGGCGCGTTCCCGACTCTGGACTGGCTTGGGAGGTCGGCGCGCCAGGGGGAGGTTTTGTGCGCGAGAGCTTTGAAGTCGCGGCGGCGTTTGGCTTGGCGACCGATCGAGAAGAGGTCGTAGGGTTCGCGTGGGATGGCGTGGAGCCAGAGGAGGGTGATGGGGATGGAGGCGCCGAAGATGTAGCCGCCGATGTGCGCCATGTAGGCAACGTTGCCTCCCCCTTCCCCCCCACCGAGCCCCTGGAAGAAAAGATCGCGCGCGATGGCGAAGGCGATGAACCACCACGCGGGGATGGAGTAGACGCCGATGATGAAGAAAAACAGCAGGACGCGGATGTGTGTGAGGGGGAAGAGGACGAGGAAGGCGCCGGTGACGGCGGAGATCGCGCCGGAGGCGCCGAGGACGGGCGAGTCGGAAAATGCCATGTGGATGGCGCCGGCGGCGACTCCACCGACGAGGTAGAAGGCGAGGAAGCCGATGCGGGAGAGGCGGTCTTCGACGGGCGGGCCGAAGACGAAGAGGAAGAGCATGTTGCCGAGGATGTGCATCCAGTCGGCGTGGAGGAACTGGTAGGTGATGAGTTGGTGGGCGCGGAACGCCTCGGCGTGGGGCCAGAGTAGATAGGGGTCGGTGAACGACTCGAATCGTTGGGGGTCGTTGCGCTCGATCGCGAAAGTGATCAGGAAGATGAGGATGTTGATCGCCATCAGCCAGTAGGTGATGAGTGTGGGTCGGTGGCGCGGGCGGTCTGTGGCGATGGGGATGAACACGGTCGATCAGAGTTTAGCCGGGTCGACGGCCTGGCCGGCGATGATGCGCGACTCGATGAGGCGCGATGACCAGTTGTAGATGAGGCGTCCGACGATGTGCTCGTCGAGCCATGTCTCGGGGACGCGGAGGATGAGGAGGTCGGCGGCGGCGTTGACCCGGATGCGGCCGGTGTCGGTCCAGCCGAGCAGATCGGCGTTTTCGCGGGTGATTTTGTTCCACGCGTCGGCGGGTGTGGGGACGGGTGTGTCGGGATCGACGGTCATGCGGCGGACTTTGGCGGTTTCGATGAATCCGCGCGCGACGCGGGGCATGGCGATGTCGGCGCCGGCGGCGACATCTGAGCCGAGCGCGAGGCGGATGTCGTGGCGGAGCGCTGCGTGGTAATCGAAGAGGCCGGAGGAGAGGAAGATGTTGGCGGCGGGGCAGTGGACGGCGATGGAGCGGCGCTGGGCGATGAGGCGCCACTCGTCATCGGAGAGGTGGACGCAATGGGCGAGGAGCGTTGTGGGCGTGAGGAGATTGGCGCGGTCGTAGACGGCGGTGTAATGCGGGTCGCGCGGGAAGAGTTCGGAGACGAGCGCGCACTCCTGCTGCGACTCGGCGAGGTGCGTCTGGATGAATGCCTCGGGGTGTTCCTTGTGCCACCAGCCGATCTCTGCGAGGAGTTCGTCGGTGCATGACACGGCGAAGCGCGGGTTGGCGCTGATGCGGTGGTTGGTGTTTGAGCCGAGCGACGCCATCGCGGGGGAGGGGACGGGGCGGGAGGATGCGCGGGCGCGGTCTTCGGCCGTGAGTTCGTCGGGCGCGTTGCGGTCCATGGCGACGCGGCCGGCGATGAGTCGGAGGGGTGTTTTGTCGCGGAGGTAGGCGACGACCTCGCGGTTGATCTCGGCGTGGCTTGTCAGATAGCCGGCGAAGTTGAATGTGCCCTCGCGGAGCATGCGCCTTGCTGCTGTGCGGGCCATCGAGAGGGCGTGGCCACGCCCCCACCAGATTTCGGCGGGGAAGATGACCTGCTCGAGCCACGGGAGGAGGGGCAGCCCGTCGCACCCGGCGGAGTCGATCTGCGGGAGGTGGATGTGGGCGTCGGTGAATGCGGGGGAGATGATGCAGTCGCGGCCGCCGAGGGTTTGCGCGGGTTGATCGCGGGGCGGATCGCCGGTGCCGATTTCGGCGATGCGGGCGTTCTCGGTGCGCAGCCAGCCGAGTTCGGGCGTGCGTGTGGGGTCGATGAGGAGTCTGCCGCGGATGAGCACGGGGGGATGGTAATCGCATTCACAAGTCGTGAAGCATCCGATACCCCTCATCCGGTCGCTCCGCGACCACCTTCTCCCTCAAGGGGAGAAGGTGCAGAATCATGGGCAGGTGTTGGCCCAGTGGGAGAGGATGATGTTGAGGTCGTTGACGGTGACCTGGCCGTCGCCGTTGTCGTCGCCGCCGGTGAAGGGCGGGACGGCCATGCCCCATTGTGAGAGGACGATGTTGAGGTCGTCGACATTGACGGTCGCGTCGAGGTTGCGGTCGCCGGGGCAGGGGACGGACTGGAACCAGTTGAGCGCGGGGATGGGCTGCTTGGTGATTCCCGGTCCGGCCCATGAAACGATGAGCCCGGCGGGGCCGTTGCGCTCGAAGAAGTCGATGCGGAGGCGGTGCATGCCTTGCTGGAGGCCGATGACGGCGGATCTCTCGGTCATGGTGTGGATGCCGTCGTTGTCGATGAGCGTTTCGATTCCGAGGGAGAGGATGGAGCCGTCGTCGGACGCGAGATAGAGGGTGTACAGGCCCGAGGCGGGCGCGTTGATGAATGCGTCGAAGCGCGCGCCGACGAAGTCCGTGCGGCCGGATGTTGCGAAGGGCGCGTTGGTCGCGGGGTAGTTGAGCATGGGGACGATGCCCGATGCGTAGGACGAGAGCGCGGTGTAGTCGGGTACCTGGGTGACGCCGGAGACGATGAAGTATTTGGCGTCGACGCCCGGTTCGATCGCGCCGGTGAGGTCGGGTGCGCGGAGGGGTGTGATGTCGATCGAGACTGTTGCGGCTTCCCCCGGCATTCCATCAACGATCGAGTAGGTGAATGTGTCGGTGGGGCCCGCGCCGATGGGCGGCGTGTAGCGGAGGCGCTGGCGGCCGAAGGCGCCGGCGGGGACGAGTTCGACGGCGCCGCCGTTGGCGGAGATGGGATCGAAGGCGTCGATGGCGACGGTGGCGCAGGAGATCATCTGGTCGTTGAGCAGGACATCGATAGTCGCGGGGAGGAGTTCGGCTGCGTGGGCGTGGTCATCGGCTGCGTGGTTGCCGTCGATGGTGAGGTCGCAGGGCGCGGCATCGAGGTATGCGAGGATGGTTTCGATGACGCGGGGGTGGAACTGGAGATTGATGTTGTTGACGCCGCCTGCGCAGAGGTGGCAGTAGGACATGATGGTGCCGAGATTGGCGTTGGTGCAGTTGCCCGAGCCGCAGGAGTCGATGGGCGGCGCGTATTCGTGGGTGTGGATGGAGCCGAAGACGTGGCCGAG
>CALFMQ010000419.1 GCA_937879825.1 uncultured Phycisphaerales bacterium | reverse complement strand
GAACCTCCGTCGCAATAAGGAGCGCACCCGCCTCATCAAGCAGATCGAGCAGACGCAGACCATGGTCAATCGGTACAACCGCGTCGCGTGGCCCGTCCACCTCAGCGACGTCGTCGGCTCCGTGGCGCAGGTGATGCCCGACTCGGTCACGCTCTCCTCGCTCGCCGTCACGCCCCGCCGCGTCAATCCCAACCGATCCAAGAAGGACGCACAGGAACAGGTCTATCTTGTCGTCGAACTCGAAGGCGTCGCGCCCGACGACATGGAACTGGCGAGCTTCGTCTCCGGTCTCGAGTCGCACGGGCTCTTCCAGAAAGTGACGCTCGACTACGCCCGTTCCACGACCATCCGCGACATCAACGCCAGGGGCTTCCGGATGTCCGCAGAGATCGACCTTCAGAAGACCTATGTCTTCGCCGAGGCCGACCGGGAGGCACCGCTTTGAAGCAGCACATCGCCATCCCGGGCGCTGCGCTCGGCCTGCTCTCGCTCGTCGGCGCCCTCGGATTCATCGGTCCGGCCTGGCGCGCCAACAAGCGGGTCGAATCCGAAATCCTCGCAATGCGCGCCGAACTCGCCAAGCCCTCCGACTCCCCCGAGATCATCACCGGGCTCGCCAATCGATTGCACGAGATGCAGACAAAGAGCCGCGAGCGGATGGTCCCGATTCCCGAGACCAGCGATGTCGCCGGCCTGATGACGCGCCTCAGCGCCGTCCTCAACCGACTCGGCCTCGTCCAGCGCGAAGTCACCACCGGGGCCGAGACCGCCGTCGATGAGACCGCCTCGCTCCCCATGTCCGTGACGCTCCGCGGCGGGTTCAATCCGATCTTCGAAGCGATCCGCGAAATCGAGCATCTCCCCCGGCTGGTCCGCATCCAGCGCCTGCGCCTGGCCTATGAGTCGCGCGGCCAGTCCGAGCAGTTCAACAGCCGGGAGATCCGGGCCGATCTGCTCATCGATGTGTTCTTCGGCGCAAAGAACGAACCCATCGAGGAAGTCGCCGACGCCTCGCACGAGGGGATCGACGAATGAGAGCCAAGATCGCAGAACTCAAAGTCCTGCTGACGACCGATAAGAAGCAGGCGACGATCCTCGCCGGCCTCCTCGTCTTCCTTGTCATTTCGATGGGGAGGATGCTCCTGAACATGTCGCCCTCCAAGGCCCAGGCGCGCCAGGGAGCCGGCACCAAGGCCGAAGCGAGAGACAAATCGGCGACCCGGACCATCGACGGCTCCGGCGCGCCGATCGAACTCGACGCATTACCGGACGCAACACGCGACATCTTCGCTCTCGACCCCGAAAAGTTCCCCGAGCCCGCACAACCGGAGCAGTCTGCGGAGGTCACACCCAAGTCGGACGCTCCGAATGTCGAAGCAGAAAGTGCAGAGTCGCTCGCCGAGCGGAAGGTGCTCGAGGAGGCGGACCATCTCCGTCTCAAGAGCACCATTCTGGGGTCCAACCCGATCGCGGTGATCGAGTCGCCTCAGAAGGGAAAGACGCGGAGCGTCGTCCTGGGAGTCGGAGACGAAGTGGACGGTTTCACAGTGATCGAGATTCAGCGCTTCAGCGTTCTGATCGAGAAAAACGGGGTCAGGGTCGAACTGACAAGGTCTCTCCCTGACACCTGAACAGGGACCACGGCGCCGCACGACGCGGCAAGGCAGGAGATGAAGGCAATGTCCGCGACGAACAAGTCCAACAACATCCGAAATGCGCGTCGGGTCGCGCCCTGGGTTGCTCTCCTGGCCGGGCTCTCGGTCGGTCTTCCGACCGCGCTCGCCCAGTCAGGCACCGGGGGCTCGCTCGCTGACTTCATGAGCAAGCACCTCAAGGGCGACGCCGCGATGCCCACCGCGGCCTCTCCCGAGAGCAGCGACGCTCCCGCAAACAACAACACGCCCCGCACCACGGGCGACGAGATGAACGCCGACGGCGTCAACGTCTCGGAGTACCTCACAGTCGATATCTTCGTCCAGGACGAAGACCTTGCCAATGTGCTCCAGATGCTCTCGCTCCAGAGCCAGAAGAACATCGTCGCCTCGCGCGACGTCGCCGCTTCGGTCTCCGCCAACCTCTACGGCGTGACCTTCTACGAAGCGCTCGACGCCATCCTCCATGTCAACGGCTACGCCTGGTACGAGGAAGGCAACTTCATCTATGTCGTCACGCAGGCGGAGTACGCGGCCAAGGAGGCCGAGTCCCGCAAGCCCGTCGCCAAGATGGTCCAGCTCAACTACCTCAACGCCAACGACGCCGCCGAGTTCGTCACCCCGCTCCTCTCCGAGATCGGGACCATCAAGACCAACGGCGACTCCGAGGAGTTCACGCTCCCCGATGACACCCCGACCGGCGCCGATGAGTTCGCCCTCTCCGCGACGCTCGTGATCTTCGATTACGAAGAGAACGTCGAGGAGATCGAGGCGCTGCTCCATCAGCTCGACACTCGCCCCGCGCAGGTGCTCGTCGAGGCCACCATCCTCCAGACCACCCTCAACGAGGCCAACGCCTTCGGCATCGATTTCTCGATCCTCGCCGATGTCAACTTCACCGACTTCCTCACCGCCGGCGGCCCGCTCGGTGTCGCCAACGCCCTGATCAGCGGCGGCGCCGAGGGCGTCACGCCCGCCGACAACCGCGCCACCGGTGTCACCTCCACGGTCGGCAACACCTCCGGCTCCGGCGGCTTCAAGGTCGGCGTTGTTCACGACGACATCGCCATCTTCCTCCGCGCCCTCGATGAAGTCACCGACGTCTCAATCCTCTCGCGCCCCAAGATCCTGGCGCTCAACCGGCAGCCCGCCCGCGTCCTCGTCGGCCGCAAGCTCGGCTACCTCAATACGACTTCTACCGAGACGTCGACAACACAGACCGTCGAGTTCCTCGATACCGGTACGCAGCTCGCGTTCCGCCCCTTCATCGCCAACGACGGCATGATCCGGCTCGAACTCAAGCCCCGCGTCTCCGAGGGCGTCATCCGCACCGCGAACGACTCGCAGGGCGCGTCCGTGACGATCCCCGACGAAATCACGCAGGAAGTCACGACCAACATCCTCGTCAACGACGGCTCCACCGTCGTGCTGGGCGGCCTCTTCAAAGAGACCACCACGCTCACCCGCCGTCAGGTCCCCGTCATCGGTGATATCCCGGTGATCGGCGCCGCCTTCCGCGGGCACGAGGACTCCACCGATCGCGCCGAGATCATCTTCATGATCAAGCCCACCATCATGAATGATCGCGTCATGCTCGATCAGGGTCAGCGTGGCCTCGCCCATGTCGCCCAGGTCCGCGCCGGCTCCCGCAACGGGACCCTCGGCTGGAGCCGCGACAAGCAGACCGCTCAGCACAACATCAAGGCCGAGCAGTACGCACGCGAAGGCAACCTCGAGAAGGCGATGTGGGAAATCCGCCGCTCGCTCGAGCTCAATCCCAACCAGCCAGACGCCATCCAGATCCGCGAGGAACTCCTCAACAAGCACGACGCATGGCCCAGCCGCAGCGCCCTCGATGACATCATCGGTGGCGAGTTCCAGGCCCGCCTGATGTCGCTGCACGAGGTCCCCGCAGACTCGGTCTTCGTCGACGCGACCGACACCTGGTCCGACGACGCCTTCATGAACGAGGGCCTCGAGGGTCAGCCCCTCACCGACGAGAACATCGTCGAGTTCACCGAAGTCAACACCGATCAGATGAGCAGCGCCGAGGGTGATGGCACCTTCGACATGTCCAGCGTGGACTGGACGCTCTTCGAGACCGATCAGTTCGGCTCCTTCGACACCCAGAACGAGTTCGGTGAGTCGCAGGACTCCTCGGACCAGTCCCAGGACTGGGAACTCGTCGAGGCCGAAGACGACCAGATGTCCGACGCCGACTCGCCCAACTTCAACTTCAACATCTACGAGACCTTCCCCTTCACCGACTGGCAGCAGGTCGAGCGCCAGAGCACCGAAACGGCGCAGTCCAAGACCGAGCCCACGACCGTGGCCTCGGAGTCCGGCGACTGGACCACCATCGATCTCTCCGAGACGGACGAGCAGGAGACCGAGGTCGCCGACGTCCCGATCGACAACAACTGATCACCAACCGACGCAGAACCCTTCGGAGGGGTCCCGCGAGGGGCCCCTCCGTTTCCCTTAGACGGAGCCACAGACATGCACCCTTCATTCCGCAGGTATCGAACCGTCGCCGCAACCCTCATCGCAGCCGCCACCCTTTCCGGCTGCGCTGGCCACGGCAACTACACCACCGAGCACAAGAACAACGCCGAGAATCGCCTCGCCGAGATCAAGGCCGCCACCAACTACGACATGGCGCACCAGCGTTACGTCGCGGGCGACCTGCAGAAGGCGCTCGACGCGATCGAAGACTCCATCGCGTACAAGGAGGATGTCGCCAAAAGCCATGTCCTCCAGGGACGCGTCCTCTTCGAGATGGGCCGCGATGAGGCCGCCATCCAGTCATTCGCCCGGGCCACCGAACTCGATCCGACCAACGCCGAAGCACAGTACTACTCCGGCATGGTGATGGAGCGCTTCAGCCAGCCCCAGGACGCATTCGCTTACTACTCACGGGCCATGGAGCTCAACGCCACCGACCCGCAGTACACCCTCGCGTCCGCCGAGATGCTCATCGAACTCAACCGCCTCGACGAAGCCGAGCAACTCCTCGTCGGCGGCGCCTCAAACTTCCGCCACAACGCCGGCATGCACCAGACGCTCGGCCATGTCGCCCAGATGCGCGGCGACAACAACCGCGCCATCGAGGAGTTCCGGCAGGCGTGCCTCCTCGCCCCCGATGACACCGCGCTCATCGAAGACCTCGCCCGCGCGCAGATCAACGCCGGACAGTACGCCGACGGCGAGTACAACCTCCGCCGGATCCTCAAAACCCCCGCCGGCAAGGACCGCCGCGACCTCACGCAACTCCAGGCCAAGTGCCTCGTCCAGCTCGACCGCCCGGTCGAAGCGCGCTCCATCCTGCTCCAGCTCGTCAAGGACGAGCAGGGCGTCAACGACTTCCAGACATGGAGCGAACTGGGGAACGTCTCGATCATCCTCAAGGACGAGACCCGCCTCCGCGACGCCGCATCGCGACTCGTCGCGATCGCCCCCAACCGCGTCGAGGGCTATCTCCTGATGGCGATGTACCAGCGCGCCAAGGGCCAGCCCGAGCAGGCGCTCCTCACCGTCGATCAGGCCATCGCAAAGGCCGGCAGGAACGCCGAGGCCTACATGCTCAAGGCCATCATCTGCGACGAACTGGGCCGCCCCGAGGACGCCCGCATCGCCAGCGCCGCAGCCCGCCAGATCCGTGCCGCCCACACCTCAACCGTGGCCGGCGTCAATCCCGACTAATCCCATTGTCACCACCGGAGGATCGGTTTGAACAACGGGCGCAGCACGATGATGTTGTGGATCGCCGCAACGCTCGGAGGAGCGGCGGCGATCTCGTTTGCCATGCCGATGATCCGCACCGCGCTCGCAGGCATGCCTCCCGCCGCCGCATCGGCCGCGGAGTTCCTGGCGATCGCCGCATTCTGCATCGCCTCAGGTGTCATGCTCATCAAGGCCACCGCGCGCCAGGTCCGCACCATCGCGCCGCGGCTGATGCCTGAGGCCGTCGACGGCGCCGCGCCGACAATCAGGGGCGACATCGTCTCCGGGCCCATCGTCCGCCAAGTCAATACGCTCGCGTCCGCATGGGCCGAGTCCCGCAATGCACTCCAGGCACAGGTTCAGGAAGTCCTGATCCGCCATCGAGTATCAGAAGCCGAGCGCGAGCATGTCGAGGCGATCCTCCACAGTCTCAGGGACGCCGTGATCGTCACCGACGGATTCGACGAACTGAGCATGGCCAACGGTCAGGCCGCCGATCTCCTGGGGTTCGATCTGACCAAGGCCCAGCACGCATCGGTCGATGCGATCCTCCGCGACGACACGCTCCGCCAACTCATCAAGGAAGTCCGATCGTCAGCGGTCGCCGGCAAGGAGCGCCGGGTCGAGCACATTTTCCAGGACAATCAGGGCCGCGCCCATTCATTCGATGTGACCGTCGCGTGCCTCCCCGACTCCGGGGCCGAGTCGGGAGGCGTCGTCACAATCATGCGAGATGTCACGAGAGACAAGGAAATCTCGCAGATGAAGAACGACTTCGTCTCGCAGGCATCCCACGAACTCCGCACACCCCTCGCCTCAATCCGCGCCTATGTCGAGATGCTCACCGAGGGCGAGGCGACCGACGAGGAGTCCCGCCAGGAGTTCTACAGCATCATCCGGACCGAGACGGATCGCGTCGCGCGCATGGTCGACAACATGCTCAACATCTCGCGAATCGAGGCCGGCATCGTCAAGGCCGAGTACACCGATGTGAACTTCGCGGAGGTCTCACGCGAAGTCGTCGACATGCTCACGCTCCAGGCACAGGAGAAATCGATCAAGCTCGCCGTCAAGTGCGGGCCGCTCGTCTACAACGCCGCCGCCGATCGCGACATGATGACGCAGGTCGTCATGAATCTGGTCTCCAACGGCATCAAGTACACGCCGGACGGCGGCCGCGTCACGGTCACCATCGACAACGACGACGCGACCCGCTCCGTCATGGTCACCGTCGCCGACACAGGGCTGGGCGTCCCGCCGGATGCGCTGGACAAGATCTTCGATAAGTTCTTCCGCATCGAGAACTACAAGCGCGTGGCCAAGGGCACCGGGCTCGGCCTCAATCTCGTCCGGCACATCGTCGAGACCGTCCACTCCGGGAAGATCGGGGTCACGAGCGAGGTCGGCATGGGAAGCAAGTTCTGGTTCACCATCCCCTACGAACAGGACGACTCGATCTCATGAGCACCCAAAATCCGCATCAAGGCAAGAAGATTCTCGTCGTCGATGATGAACCCCACATCGTCCGCGTCGTCGCGCTCAAGATGCAGAACGCCGGTTTCGTGGTCGAAACCGCCGCCGACGGCGAAGAGGCCTACGAAACCGCGATCGAGTTCCAACCCGATATCGTGATCACCGACTTCACAATGCCCTTCATGACGGGGCTCGATCTGTCCATCAAGCTCAAGCGCGACCAGCGCACCGGCGTCATCCCCGTCATCATGCTGACGGCCCGCGGCTACGGCCTGTCGAAGGACGACCTCGCCAAGACAAACATCAAAACAGTCATGAGCAAGCCCTTCGGCCCGCGCGATCTCCTCGCGACCGTCATCGCGACCCTCGATGGCGATCAATCGAACGCAGAGCTGCCGGGAGCCAAAGCAGCGTGACCGCCTCGCTCCCACAACCCGGATCCCAGCCAGCGCACGAGCGCCTGAGAGCCAGGTGCGAATGCCTGTCGATTCCCGTCTGGAGAGTCGTCGAGGGCGGCGCCATGCAGGCCGAGCCCTCGTTCGCCGGGCCCGCGGAGAAGTTCTTCCGGTCACCGGCCCTGAGGAAGATGGTCGCTGCATCCGGTGCCAACTGGCTCAAGAGCCGAACCCACGAGGTCACCGAACTCCTCCCCGGATGCTTCCTCGTGCCCCTGCCCGAGATCGCCAGGAGGCGCGTCGTCGCCGTCGATATCGCGATGCTGCTGTCCGATGCGGCCCTGAACTCCAGAGAGTTCATCGAGATCTGCCGCTCCGCCCGTCTCGATGCATACTCCGTCCGACAGTCCCTCGCCGGCATCGCCTCGTACGACGAGCAAAGCGCCAAACGCGTCGCGGAACTCCTCGCGTGGAACTACGACGATCTCTCGCGCATCGTGGTCCAGGACGAAACAATCGACGCCTTCAGCAGCCAGCTGTCCGAGTCCTACGAGGAGATCACACTCCTCTACAAACTCGGCGAGTCGATGACCGAACTCATCCATCCCGAGCGGTTCATCCAGATGGCGTGCCGGGAACTCCACTCATCGCTCCCATTCGCATGGGTCGCCGCCCGATTCGTTGACGATCGCGCCAGCGCCGGCGCCGTCGCCGACAAGACGATCACCGTCGGAACGCTCCCCTGCGAGCAGTCCCGGTTCGAGGGCGCGCTCCGGATGGCGCTGACCGGCATCGCATCGGAGCGTGTCATCCTCGAAGGCGCCGACCGCGGGGTACTCAGCGCGGGAGAGTCGCAGGTCATTCTCTGCCCCGTCATGCGCGAAGGAGCCCCCATCGGGCTCGTCGCGCTCGGGAACAAGCGCGCCGAAGACAATCAGGTCAACAACGGCGAACTGAAACTCCTGCAAGCCGCCGCCGGCCACATGGGCGTCCTGCTCAGCAACGCATCGCTCTACGAGCAGCAGCAGGCCATGTTCCTCGGCACACTCGAAGCCCTCACCGCCGCGATCGACGCCAAAGACCCCTATACCTGCGGCCATTCCGAGCGCGTCGCGTACCTCGCCGGAGAAATCGCCTCGGAGTTCGGCCTCGACGAGCACGAAGCAGATCGCGTCCGAATCGCCGGACTCGTGCACGACATCGGAAAGATCGGCGTGCCCGAGGCCGTGCTTCGAAAGCCGGGCCGCCTCACCGACGAGGAGTTCGGCCTCATCAAACTCCACCCGCAGATCGGCTTCCAGATCCTCAAAGACATCCCGCTCCTCGATGATGTCCTCCCGGGCGTCCTCTATCACCACGAACGATTCGACGGCCGCGGGTATCCATTCTCCGTGAGCGGCGAGAACATCCCGCTGGTCGCACGCATGATCGGCATCGCCGACGCATTCGATGCCATGAGCTCTTCACGCACCTACCGCGCCGCCATGGACCGTACCAAAGTCCTCGCCGAGATCAGGCGCGGCGCCGGTTCACAGTTCGACGAGCGCCTGGTCGAAGCGTTCCTGCGCATCGATCTCGCCCAGTACGACCGGATGGTCTCGCGCCACGGCTCGTCCGAAGCGACCCGAATCGGAACGCTGATACCGAAAGAGCGTGCCGCATGAAAGTGAGCCACCAGAACTTCGAGCACATCACCCTGATGACACTCTCCGGCGAGTTCACCGCCGATGATGTCGATATCTTCGCCCGCGCAACCAACGAACGAATCAACTCCGGGGCCCGGCACATCGTCCTCGACTTCGAGAACGTCGATTTCGTCGACTCCGCCGCCCTCGAAGCCATGCTCCGCCTGCAGGAACGCCTGGGCCCCAACGGCGGCCAACTCCGGCTCATCAAGCTCGACTCCACCGTCGAGCGAATCCTCGAACTGACCCGGCTCGATCTCGCCTTCGAGACGCAGGACACCATCGAACTCGCCGTCAGGAGTCTCCGATGAACGCCGGGCCCGGACAGACCCAGCACCACACCGCGTTCAAATCGCAACTGGGCGATGCGCTCATCGCCCAGGGCGTCATCACGCGCCAGCAACTCGATCAGGCCCTCGAAGAACAGGCCGGATCCGGCCACAACAAACTCCTCGGTGAGATGCTCATCGAACTGGGTTTCGTCACCGAAGCCCAGGTCATGGAGGCCCTCGCCAAGTCATACGGCGTGCCGTTCGCGCGCATCACGCCGCGCCTCGCCGATCCGCGCATGATCGACAAACTCCCCCGCGAGTTCGTCGATGGCCAAGGCGTCCTCCCGCTGTTCTGTGTCGACGAAGTCCTCACAGTCGCGGTCTCCGAGCCCGCCAACCTCTTCCTTGTCGATGAGGTCGAGCGCATCTCCGGCAAGCGCGCGCAGATCGTCGCCGCCACCGCCGCCGATATCCGCGGCACACTCCAGGCCTACCTCCCCTCCGCCAATGTCTTCGTGATCGACGAGATCTACGAGGATGTCGACATCCGCGAGTTCACGGTTTCCGAGTCACAGTCGCTCGATCTCGGCGATATCGAGGAGATGAGCGGGCAGTCGCCCGTCGTCAAACTCGTCAACTACCTCATCTATCAGGCCATCCACGACCGCGCCTCCGACATCCACATCGAGCCCGACGATCACAGGTGCCGCGTCCGCTACCGCGTCGATGGACGCCTCCTCACCAAGGTCTCGCCCCCGTACCAGATGCACCCCGCGATCTCCTCGCGCATCAAGATCATGGCCGGGATGGACATCTCCGAACGCCGCGTCCCGCAGGACGGCGACATCCACGTCGCCATCGACGGACGCCCGATCGACCTCCGCGTCTCGTCCATGCCGGGCAAGTTCGGCGAGAAGATCGTGATCCGAATCATCGACAATCGCAGCGCCATGATCCCCATCGAGAAGATGGGCATGAGCCAGGCCATGAGCGAGAAGTGGCGCCAACTCATCCGCTCCTCCAACGGCATGGTGCTTGTCACCGGCCCGACCGGCTCCGGCAAATCGACAACCCTGTACAGCGCGATCAACGAGATCAACTCCGACGAGGTCAACATCTCCACCGTCGAGAATCCCGTCGAGGCCCAGGTCCCCAACATCAATCAGTTCCAGGTCAACGAAAAGGCCGGCTTCACCTTCGCCGGCGCACTCCGCGCCCTGCTCCGTCAGGACCCCGATGTCCTGATGGTCGGCGAGATCAGAGACCTCGAAACCGCCACCATCGCCACGCAGGCCGCCCTCACGGGCCACCTCATCTTCTCGACCCTCCACACGAACGACTCCATCAGCGCCGTCACCCGGCTTGTCAACATGGGGATGGAGCCCTATCTCGTCAGCGCCATGCTCCGAGGCGTCCTCGCCCAACGGCTTGTCAGAAAGATCTGCCCGCACTGCAAGGAGCACGACACGCCGGACAAGATCTCGCTCCAGATGATCGAGTCGCACTTCGATGAACCTCCCCAACTCTTCCGCGGCATCGGCTGCTCGCGTTGCCGCGGCACCGGATACGCCGGCCGAGTAGGGATCTACGAACTCCTGCTACCCAACGAGGAGATGCTCGAGCACATCGCCGCCAACAAGTCCCTCCAGGACCTACGAGCCATCGCGGCCGAACTCGGCCACAAGACGCTCGTAGACGACGGCATCGACAAGGCCGCCAACGGCCTCACCACCATTCAGGAAGTCATCCGCGTCGCGTCATCGTGAAGGATCGTCAGCTTTGGTTCAATACACCTACAAGGCGCGCAACACGCAGGGCTCCGCGGTCTCCGGGACCATCGAAGCACGCGATCAGGCCGACGCGCTGCGCCTGCTCCAACGCGACAACCTCACCGTCACCCAGATCCGCGTTGGCGCCACGCCCATCGACGAGGACGACATCAAGACAAAGCTGGCCGCCAAGCGCGTCAAGCGCGAGGAGGTCATCACCTTCGCGACCCAACTCAGCGTCATGCTCGAAACCGGGGTCCCCCTCGCCGGCGCTCTCGACGCCTTCCTCCAGAACGCGGGCGCCGGCCCGCTCGGCCGCGTCATGCGCGCCGTGTCGTTCCGTGTCACCGCGGGCGTGCCCTTCTCCTCCGCGATCGCGGAGTTCAAAGCCGTCTTCCCCACCCTCATGATCTCGCTGATGCGCGCATCCGAAGCGTCCGGCTCGATGGGCTCCATGCTCAATCAGGTCGCACAGTACCTCCAGAAGGAGCGCAAGACCGTCCGCCAGATCAAAGGCGCCCTGACCTACCCCGCCGTCATGATCCTCCTCGCGCTGACAGTCACATCTTTCCTCGTCGCTTGGGTCCTCCCGCGCTTCGCCAAGATCTACGCCTCCCGCGAGGCGGCCCTCCCCCTCCCGACCCGCATCGTGATGTCGATCAGCAACTTCGTGCAGAGCCAATGGTGGGTCATCCTCGCCGTCGCCATCGCGCTCGCCGGAGCGGGCATCTCGGTCTACCTCAGCGCCGCCGGCCGGCGCTGGCTCGACAAGATGAAACTCAAACTCCCGGTCATCGGGCCCATGTTCACCCAGTACTACATCACCCGAACCATGCGCACGCTCGGCACGCTCCTCTCCGCCGGCGTGCCCCTCCTCGAGGCGATCAAGATCGTCAAGCAGATCGCCGGCAACGCCCACTGGCTCGAACTCTGGGAGCGCACCGAGGCCGCCATCACCTCCGGCCAACCGATGTCAGAGCCACTCTCTGACTCATGGCTCATCCCCGCGCCCGTCGCGCAGATGATCACCGCCGGAGACAAAACCGGCAGACTCCCCGAAGTCCTCGACCGAATCGCCGACGCTTCTGAGAACGACCTCGACGAGGCCATCAAGACCGCGACGCAGATGATCGAGCCCGCCATGATCGTCTTCATGGGGCTCACGATCGGCGGCATCGCGATCGCGCTCCTCCTGCCGATCTTCACCGTCGCCAACACCATGTCTAAGTAAGCGACGCCCGTAAATCCCGCAGCTCGCCCTCGACCGAGACACGACCCCGCCAGCGGTTGATCTTGGGCGTCACCACAACATCAATCTGATCGCCCCGCCGAATCCGCGAAACGCGCTCGCCCCAGTTCCAGCCCACCAGGCGCATCCGCATCCCACCCTCAACCACGGTGATCTGCGCGTGCGTGCCCTTCGACCCCATCGGCCTGGGCTCGTCGTCGACAACAACCCGCCGCATCAACAGCCGGGGCCGCCCGCTCTCCCGCCCGAACGGTCCCAGCGAGTCAAAGCAGTGCGCCGCGTCCATCGTCAGCTCACCCAGCCCCGCCTCGCAGTCAACCTCCAGCCCCGGCCGCAACATCGACGCGTCGACATGCGCCTCGGCATGCGCCAGAAAGTCCCGCACAAACCCGCCGAACGCCGCGCCGTCCATCGCCAGCCCCGCCGCCATGTCGTGCCCGCCGAACTTCGTCAGATGCCCCGCGCACGCCACCAGCGCCCCGTGCAGGTTGAACCCGTCGATGCTCCGGCCCGAACCCTGCAACTGTTCGCCGTCCCGATTGAGCAGAATCGTCGGCTTGTGAAACCGCTCAACCAGACGCGAGCACACGATCCCGATCACACCCGGATGCCACCCCTCGTTCGCCAGCACAATCGCGCGCGTCGCCTCCCCGTCCATCCCGTTCCGGTGCGCCTGTTCAATCGCCTCGTCCGTGATCCGCGCCTCCTCCGCGCGCCGGTCCTCGTTGAGCCGCGTCAGTTCCCGCGCGATCTCCGCAGCACGCTCGCCCGTCGCCGTCGTGAGCAACTCCACCGCCTCCCGCGCATGCCCCATCCGCCCGCACGCGTTGAGCCGCGGCCCGAGCACAAACCCCACATGCTCCGAGTCGATCTCCTCTCCCTCCAGCCCCGATGCGCGAATCAACGCGCCCAGACCCTCAATCGCCGTCGATCGCAGCCGCGCAAGCCCATGCTTCGCGATCACTCGGTTCTCATCCCTCAAGGGCACGATGTCCGCAATCGTCCCGAGCCCCGCCAGCGCCACACAGTCCAGCAGCACCAACCGCATCGACTCATCCACCTTCTCCGTGCCAGCGCTCATCGTCGCAAGCCGCCACGCCACCTTGAACGCCACGCCCGCCCCGCACAGGTCCCCGAACGGATACCCCGCATCGCCTACCCGCGGATGCACAATGCAAAACGCATCCGGCAACGCCTCTCCATGAGTGGGGGGAGCGGGGGGGGTGGGCGGGGTGGGAGGGGCAGGGGGGTTGTGATGATCCGTAATGATCAGATCGAGCCCCGCCGCCCGCGCCTCCCGCGCCGCATCCACCGCCGTGATCCCGCAATCCACCGACACCACGACCCGCGCCCCCTCGCCCGCGAGCGCACGCAGCGCCTCGCCGTGCAAGCCGTACCCCTCATCCAATCGGTGCGGCACATAGGTCGCCACATCCGCGCCCGGATCGATCGCGCGGATCACGCGATACAGAATCGCCGATGCCGTCATCCCATCAACATCGTAATCGCCGTAAATCACGACCCGCTCGCGCCGCGACATCGCTTCCAGAATCCGCGCGCACGCCCTCTCGCACCCCGGCAGAAGCGCGGG
>CALFMQ010000418.1 GCA_937879825.1 uncultured Phycisphaerales bacterium | reverse complement strand
ATCGCGCAGGTGCTGCATCATGGTCGTATGCGTTGGCACGATCTCGTCGGGATACTCATAGCGGAGTTCGTCGAGGGAGAACGCCGATGCCCGCAGCGCGATGTCGGCGCTGCGTTCGATCGCGCCGGGGAGCGACGCGAACAGGCGCTCCATCTCTTCTGGGGGTTTCAGATGGCGTTCGGCGTTGGGCGACAGGCGGTAGCCCGCCTCGTCGAGCGTGCACCCGTGGCGGATGCAGGTGACGACGTCCTGCAACGCCCGACGCGCCGGATCGTGGTAGTGGCAATCATTGATCGCAACGACGGGCACGCCGGTCATCTCGCTCAGCGCACCGATCTGCTCCATGCGGATCGTGTCGTCAGGGGCATAATCAGCGCACGTCGCGATGGAGAGGCGGTCGTCATCGAACACATCCACAAGCCCCTTCACGGTCTGGATGAGTCGTTCGTCGAGCGCGTCGGTCGGGATGACGACCGCGAGCAGTCCCGCTTCGTGCGCGATGAGGTCGTAGAGCGTGAGATGGCACTCGCCCTTAGGCGCACGCCGCTTGCCGAGCGTGAGGAGCGTGCAGAGGCGCGCATAGGCGGCACGATCAGTCGGGTAGAGGAGCACCGAAGGCACCGGCGGATCGGTGAATACGAGGCGGCACCCGATCGCAAGCGGGATACCAACCTGCTTGGCGGCGACATGGGCGCGCACGATGCCCGCCAGCGAGTTGCGGTCGGCGATGCACGAGGCGGCGTGCCCCAGCGCCGCGGCACGCTCGACGAACTCCTCCGGGTGGCTCGCGCCGCGGAGAAAGGAGAAGTTGGTGGTGACGGCGAGTTCGGCGTAGCGCACGCCGGGTTCGGTGCGGCGGTTCGTCGGGCGGCGCGACGGATCGCGGTAGGGGTGCGGGTGGGCCTTGGGATCGGGGAGTTCGGGCATGGCGCACCCCTACGCCCATTGCCCGTGCACAAACCACTTGCCCGAGACGCACCCGCGGAACACCCACAGCCAGCGTCCATCGGCGCACTGCACACGGTAGTAATCGCGCGCCTCGCGCGACCACGGTGCGGGCGCGTGGTGGGGACGCCACCATTCGGGCTCGATGCGCTCCGGCCCGGCGCACGAGCGAACGGATGCGCGGTCGATCACCAGGAGCGGGCCTTCGGGCGTCATGAGCGAGACGTTCGCGGGGCGCGGCGTGTCGAGCAGCATCGACGGCCTCCACACGCCCCCATACCCCCATCTCCCCCATGCGGCATCCGTTTCGCTTTCGATCGTCCGGCGTGGCGGCGCGTCCATCATCGGGACGAGGCGCGACGATCGCTCGGGCAGGTGCGAGGCGACCGCCTCCATGCGCAGGACCGAGTCGATCCCGAGACGCGACGACAACGCGTCCATCGCGGCACTGAACGCGCCCGCGTCATCGTCGGTTCGTTCCGGTGCGCTGCGATGGGCGCCGATGCCCGTCAGCTGCGTGTGGGCCAGACGGCTCACCCGGCGCGCGATGGCGCGCACGCCCTCGATGCCGTCGCCCATATGGACGCGCTCGAGACGCGGCTCGGCGAGTTTCCACAGATGCTGCGGGTCGCGCGACGGGCGGCTCATCTGGAGGACGATCAACTCGGGTGCGAGCCCGGCGCGGAGGAGCTGCAGATCAATCCGCCTTGCGCCGCCCTCGGCGCGGGCGAGGGACTCACTGATCGCTTCCAGCGCCCGGCGCACCGCGAGGATCATCGACTCGTGGTGGGTGGTGGGGCCGTCGAAGAGCAGATCGAAGCGGGGGGGCGTCATCGGTCGGACGGGAATGATGGTTTCGATCGCTTCGCCCGTAGCGCGATCGAGCGCGCCGAGCAGCGCATCACCGAATCGCGAGGGCAGCCCCGCGCGCGGGAGGGCCGAGAGTTGGGCGATGGTGCGGACGCCCAGTTCGTCCAGAGCATCGAGGAGATGGTCGTCGAGCCCGAGCGCCGCGGTCGGGAGGGGCGCGAGGGCGGCGATGAGATCGGGGCGGTTGTCGACCACGGTGCAGGCGCGCTCGGCGAAACGCGCCAGCGCCCACGCGCCGAGGAATGTCGGCGCAACCGCGCCCCGGCACGAGAAGCCGAGGCGTGTGACGGCGGTCAGCAACCGGCGCAGCAGGCGCTCCTCGCCCCGGAAGAGGCGGGCGCACCCGGTGATATCGAGGAGCAGGGCGTCGGGCGGCTCGGGGGCGACCGTGGGCGAGAAGCGTCGCGACACCCACGCCGCCAGACGCTCGAGGGCCAGATCGTCGCGTTGCGGCTCGTGCGGCTCGATGATCGGCACGCTCGGGAGCAGCGCCCGCGCGTGCGCGATGGTCATGCCGGTGCGCACGCCGAAGGAATGGGCGCGTGCGCAGCATGCCGCGACGAGTTCACGCTGACCGTCGCGCCTGGACAGAAGAGTCGCCGCTTCGCTCTGATCGGTCGGTTTGATCCGCCGTCGCACCCGATCCGTCGCCCAGTGGTTCAGATATACACACAACGCCCGTGCCATCTCGCTTCTGCTCCACGCCCCACCGGCGCGGAGCCCCCGTTGTCGGCTGCGTTCCCTTGCAGCGCACCAGTTCGACGCTCCATCGTGGATGCGTCCCGCTTGTGGCCGTCGGCGACACGCGCCAGCGCGTCGATGCCGCCGACGGCGTGTTCAGTTCGTGACCCGGCCGCAGCAGCAGCGCGATCCCGCGTCCGCGGGCGGCGAGTTGCAGGCGGCGCGTCATCGTCAGGTCCATGCCCGAGCCGTCGAGCACGGCCACAGTGTCCGCGCCGCTCCGGAGCACGACCTCGCCCGCCCAGAGCCGCTCGGCGGCGCGTGAGGCGTCGATGAACACGGATCGCTCCTGAACGCCGGTCGCGAGCAAGGCGCTGCACGAGGGCCAGGTCCGCCGCCCGATCCAGCACACGAACGGCGCGGACGCGCGGGCGATCGATCCCACGAGGTGGAGCGCGATCGTGAGCGAGAAGGGGCTTCGCCAGAGATCGCTCCGCCGACTCCGAGATGGCGTGGCAACCCTGTCCCCCCCGTTCCCCCCGTTCCCGGAGCACCACTCATGGACCCCGCCGCGGATGAGGCCCCCTGCGGGGAGGGCGGCGTCGATCGGCGCGATCCCGGTCGGGCACACCTCGGGGGGCGAGTCGGAAATAACGCCTTCCAAGCGCCCGATCTGCTCGGCGATGCGGTCGAGACGCCTCAATGGACCCGTGGCAGGGAGCATTGAGTTAGGATAATGTACGGATACAGTCGGTCAAGGCCCGAGCGGGGGCGGCGGGCGGAATTTCTGCGGTCGGCCTGCTGCCTACGGGAGTTCGTCGCACCACCGGTAGGCATCGATGACGGCGCGCTCGCCCTCGCGCCCGGGCTTGGAGTTGCCGTGCTCCATGCCGAGGATGCCGGTGTACCCCTTGCGTTTGAGGTGCGCGAAGATGTTGCGGTAGTTGACCTCGCCCGTCGTCGGCTCGTTGCGCCCGGGATTGTCGCCGATCTGGAAGTACCCGATCTCGTCCCACGCCGCGCCGATGTTGGGGATGAGGTTCCCTTCCGTGACCTGCTGGTGGTAGATATCGAAAAGGATCTTCACCGCGGGGCTGTCCACCGCTCTGCAGAGTTCGTAGGCCTGCGGGATTTTCGAGAGGAACATCCCCGGATGATCGCGCCACGGGTTGAGCGGCTCCATGACCATCACCAGATCATGCGGCTCGAAGACCTCAGAACCGCGCCGGAGCATCTCGACGGCGTTGGCTGTCTGGAAGCCCATCTCCTGACGCGGATCGAGATCGCCCAAAACGATGGTCATCCATTTGGCGTTGACGCGCTTGGCGACTTCAACGGCGCTCCGCAGATCGGACAGGAAACTCTCGAGCATCGCGGGGTCGCGGCGCGAGAAACTCTTCTTGCCGAACGCGGTGCCGAAGTTCGCGACGAACACGCCCATGCGCATGCCGAGGCGCTCCATGGCCTTGGCGATGCGCTGCTGTTCCTCGACGGGTCGCCCCGCCATGCCGTTGTCCTCGAAGGCGGAGAAACCTTCGGACGCCATGAACTCGAGTTGCGCGACGGGGTCATCGCCCGCGTGCTCGCGGAACATGCCGAAGTGGGGGGCGTAGGGAAGGGCGAACTTCCCGCTCTTGCCTTCCGCGGCCCGCGCTGACGCACCGATTCCCGCAACAGCTCCCGCACATGCTGCCATCTGGATGAAGTCTCTCCGCCGCATGGTGAATGCTCCGTGGTTGTCAGATCAGTTCGGTGCGTCCTGGTGTCGGCACAGGGTTGGCATTCATATCAGCGAACTCGAACGCCGTGGGAGTCAGGTCGAGAGCCGACGAACCGGCGAAATCCCACGACACTTCCTTGCCCGTGTACGCGCTCATGCGCCCCATGATCGCGGTGAGCGTGGACTCCGCAACGCGCTGTGCCTCGTTGAGGTACTTCCCACCGCGGATGCTGGCGATGAGATCGACATGCTCCTGCTGGTACGGGCTGATCGGGTTCTCCGGCGCCCGCCACTCGCCGGAGTTCGTTCTCGCGTGCGCGTAGTTCGGCCGAAGGGTCATAACGCCCTTCGTGCCGACGAGCACCTCCTCGACGCGCCCGGCGCACCCGTCGATCTGGCGGCACATCGACATGACGGACACGCCGTTCGGATACTCATACTCGATCGCGAAGTGGTCGAAGATGTTGCCAAACTTCGCGTCGGTGCGGACCTGCCGCCCGCCCATGCCGACGGCTTTCTCGGGCGTGCTGCCGATCGCCCAGTTCATCACATCGAGGTTGTGCACATGCTGCTCGCAGATGTGATCGCCCGAGAGCCAGTCGAAGTAGAGCCAGTTGCGGCACATCCACTCCATACTCGAGTACTCGGGCTTGCGATCGTGCACCCACAAGCCGCCCTGATTCCAGTAGCAACGCGCCGAGACGATCTCACCGATCAGCCCGCTTCGGACCTGCTCCATCGCCGCGAGGTAGGAATGCTCATGGCGACGCTGCGTGCCGGTGATGATGCTCAGATTCTGGGCCTTGGCGCTGCGTCCCGCCTCGATGACGCGCCGGATGCCCGCCGGGTCGACCGCGACGGGCTTCTCAAAGAACACATGCACGCCCGAGCGCACGGCGGCCTCGAAGTGGATGGGCCGAAAGCCGGGCGGCGTCGCGAGGATGACATAGTCAACATCTCCCGCGTCGAGCAGTTGCTGATACGCGTCGAAGCCGACGAAGCGACGTTCATCCGGAACGGCAACTCGTCCCTTGAATGACTCTTCATTGGCTAGATAGCCGAGCGACGACTTGAGGCGGTCCTCGAAGAGGTCCGCCATCGCGGTGATGCGGACCGCCGGATCGGCATTGAGCGCATCGTACGCCGCGCCCGTGCCGCGCCCGCCGCACCCGATGATGCCGACGCGGATCGTATCGTCGCTCGCTCGGGCCCAAGCGCCGGTCGCGAGGATCGAGGGCACGGCTGCGCCGGCCGCGAGCGCGGATGTCGCCTTGAGGAAGCCGCGCCGGTTCACACTGAGTTGTCCGTTGTCGTTCGTCATGGCGTATTCCTGTTCACGAGTCGAGCACAGAGCGCATGCGTCGCGCGATGTCAGCGAGTCGATTTGCATCGCTACCGCCGACCTCGGCGCTCGCCCATCCCTTGTAACCGATGTTGTCAAGTTCGTGCATCACCTTGGGCCAATCGCAGTCATCCTCACCGATCTCGACGCCGAAGCCCTTCCAGAGGCCTTCACTATCGCGCTTGGATCGGCTGAAGCCCTTGACATCGATCTTGAGAATGCGTTTGCCCAGAATGCGTGCCCATTGCGCCGGATACCCGTAGTTCACAATGTTTCCGACATCGAAGTACCACCCGATGGCGTCGGACTCGAACTCGTCGATGTACCGCGCTGCTTCCATCGGGCTCAGCAGGAAGTTGTTCCACACATTCTCGATGGCGATCTTCACACCGGTCTGTGCAGCGAGGGGGAGGACCTTCCGGATCTCGTCCTGCGATCGCCGGTAGGCCTCGTCGTAGGCGACCTGCGCACTAACCACAGCGGGGACGAGCAGCACGGTTGTGCCGCCGTAGGCTTCGCAGTCGCGGATGCCCTGTTCGAGCGCCGAAAGCCCGGCCTCTCGCACAGAAGCATCCGGCGAACTCAGCGGGTGCGACCAATGGCGTGATCCGACCACACCCGGGATCGCGATGCCCGTCACGCTCTTAGCATCGAGAACTTCGGCGCGATTGAGGTCGTTCGGGCTATCGAGTTCCACGCCATCAAACCCGGCGTCGCGCGCGGCCGCAAACTTCTGCTCGATCGTGCCGCCGACGCCGATCATGCCGAACTTGAGCGACATACGGATGACGCGCGGCGCTCTCGACGGGCGCGCGTGCCCGACGCGCGCGAGGCCCAGCGCAGAAGCGGCGAGGGTTGAGGCGATGAAGGTGCGTCTGTTCATGGTGCAATACCTCAACCTTTCAGATCGGTGCCGGGCTTGGGAACGCCCGGGGCCTTGTATTCGTACCTACCGATCTCGGCCGGCCCGAGCGAGCGCTCCGAGTTGAGCGCTTCATCGAGCGTGAGGACTCGCCCGGTGTAGGCGGCATCCCGTGCCATGATCGCCATGAGCGTGGACTCCGCCATCTGCTGGCCGTCGTTGATCGGTGTGCCGGCCCTGATCGAGGCGAAGAGTTCGTCGTGTTCCTGTTGGTACATGTCGTTCGCGGCGGCTGAGCCCTTCCACGGGCGCGCACCTTCGATGACATGATTCTGCGTCCACGGATTCATCGCGCAGTACCCCTCGGCACCCATGAAATAGGCCGTGTTGTCCGAAGGCGTGTTGGGCCAGTGGCGGCACATGTGAAACGCTCGCAGCCCGCCCTCATACTCGAAGGTCGCGGCGAAGTTGTCCCAGACATTACCGGTCTCGGGCAGATCGGGGCGCGTTGAGCGCCCGCCGGTCGCCGTGACGCGCGTGGGCATCTGCCCCTGCATCGCCCAGTGGATCCAGTCGATGGCGTGTACGGCCTGCTCGACGATGTGATCGCCGCTAAGCCAGGAGAAGTAGTGCCAGTTGCGGAGTTGTAACTCGATATCGCTCCACTCGGGCCGACGCGGTTTGGGCTCGACCCATCCGGTCGTGTTGTAGGTTGTGTGGATGGCGCGGAGCGCGCCGATGCCGCCATTGTGCAGGTGCGCAAAGGTCTCCCGGCATTGATTCTGATACCGCCAGCAGAAACCGGACATCAGCGCGAGATTCTTCTCGAGCGCGATGCGCGCCGACTCAAGGACCGAGCGCACGCCCGGACCATCAACCGCGACGGGCTTTTCGCAGAAGACATGACGCCCCTTGTCCACGGCCTCTCGGAGGTGGGCCGGGCGAAAGCCGGGCGGCGTGCAGAGGAGCACAACATCGCACGTCTCGATGACATGCTTGTACGCGTCGAGCCCGACGAACCGACGGTCCTCTCCTACCTGTACTCGATTGGCGTCGCTTTCTTGCGCTACTAATTCGAGGCACGACTCGATTCGCCCCGGGAAGACATC
>CALFMQ010000417.1 GCA_937879825.1 uncultured Phycisphaerales bacterium | reverse complement strand
CCCAGTGCCAAGCCGATCACATCTCTTGTGACAATGACGCTTGGCAGGAACAATCGAGAGGCCGCACCCTGCATGCCATTGTGGCGAATCCAATCAATGACGACTTCCTGCATCCTTGAATGAGACTTCAAGCCATCAAATCCGAAGATAAAAGTTCGAGGTCGGAACGACCACTCAAGATGATCCTGCACTCCTTGAGGCGATCCACAAATCCGTTCCAGTTCATTCAGCGCTTGCTGAGAATCTCGAGAGTAAGACGCAGCCGGCAATCGCATTACACTCAGACAGTTGTCTAGTGCGATCTCGAGTTCTTTTCTATCTAGAACCGATTTTACTTCGATTGTGGCGATCACGCCCTCAACTGGATACATGGCCAAATCTTCGCGGATACGAAGCGCCGGGAATCGGTTGTCATAGACAACCACATCGATTTGCTTGGAAGGAGGTCGGTCAGCAGCAAATACGCGCCCCGATCCAATACTGATTCCACTCGGAAGAATACTCGCCAGTACTTCTTGTACAAAGAACTCGCGAGCGCTGCCGATCAGCCCCGAATGACCAAGCCATTTCGCCCGCTTTGCTTTTTCATAGAGTTCGCGTGCGACATTCGCAAACCATTCCTCAAGAATCGTTTGACCCGTCGGCGCGTCACCGTTCCCTTGGTCACGATCAGGCAAAGCAAACGCGGATAGATGATCCTTCACTTGGTCAATTGAGAGTGCACCTGTCGCGGGTTCATGATCGGGCAATACCACGCCGATATCTCCCGAGTCGGCCAAGACGACTTTGCATGATGGTCCTATACCGACATAGGTCACGTACTTGACCGGAATCAACATCCGGAGCGGTTTTCTCCCCTCAATATTCCAATCCGGGAATGGCTGAATACAGACCACATGCAAGCACCATTCCGGACTTGGGAAGCCATCTGCGTCTTGAACTTCACGCAAGGAACAGGCGCCACAAATCAACGTGATTTCCGGCCCGCCATATTTGAAGCGGACGATTACAGATTGGCGCAGTGGACTAGGTAAGGGAAGCGATTCGGATAGGTCGCTCACAAACCTACCGCTCCACCACGACCGCGACGGCGTTGCCGCCGCCGAGGCACAGGGCCGCGACGCCGCGTTTGGCGCCGATGCGTTCCATCTGGTGGAGGAGGGTGACGAACACGCGTGCGCCGGAGGCGCCGATGGGGTGGCCCAGGGCGATCGCGCCGCCGGCGATGTTGACCTTCTCGGTCGGCACCTTCGCTTCGCGCATGTTCTGGAGGGACTGGGCGGCGAATGCCTCGTTGAGTTCGAAGAGGTCGATATCGCTCATCTTCAGCCCGGCTTTTTCGACGACTGCAGGCACAGCGAGGGACGGTGCGCGGAAGATGTCCTTGGGCGCGACGCCCGAGGTGTGGTAGGCGAGGATTCTGGCCATGGGCTTGAGCCCGTGCTTCTCGGCGAAGGCGAGGGAGCAGACGCCGATGGCGGCGCCGCCGTCGGAGATCTGCGACGCGTTGCCGGCGGTGACGGTGCCGTCCTTGTCGAAGGCGGGGCGCAGTTTCGCGAGGCCGTCGGCGGTGGACTCGGCGCGGATGCCCTCGTCGGCGCTGACGCCGCCCTCGGGCCCGGGGTTCTTGCGGTTGCCGACCTGCTCGCCGGTGAGCGTGACGATCTCGTTCTTGAACCACCCCTCCTTGGCGGCTTTGGCCGCCTTCTGGTGTGACGCCGCGGCGAAGGCGTCCTGATCGGCGCGGGAGATCTCGTACTTCTTGGCGATGTGGTCGGCGGCGTTGCCCATGCCCCAGCACTCGAAGGCGCAGGTGAGGCCGTCGTGCTGCATGTGGTCTTCGAAGGAGACCGCGCCGAACTTCGCGCCGTTGCGGAGGAAGGCGTAGTGGGGGGCGCGGCTCATGGACTCGAGGCCGCCGGCGATGACGCACTGGTTGTCGCCCGCCTTGATGGATTGCGCGGCGAGCATGACGGATTGCAGGCCCGAGCCGCAGACTTTGTTGATGGTCTGTGCGCTGAGGGTGTCTGGCAGCCCGGCCTTGAGCCCCGCCTGGCGCGCGGGATTCTGGCCGACGCCGGCTTGCAGGACGCACCCCATGATGCACTCGTCCACATGCCCCTTGAGGGCCGGGGCGGCATCGAGCACGGCCTGAATCGCGAAGGCGCCCAGTTGGGGCGACTCGACATTCGACAACCCGCCCAGGAACCGCCCGATCGGCGTCCGCTTGGCGGCAACAACGACGGGCGTGGTGGCAGCGTTGGCCATTTCTCAAACTCCTCGGTTCGATGTTTGTATTCGTCTGGTCGCGACTAGCGCGCGAGAGGCAGTATAGGGCACCTGTTGCCCGGGTCGGGGGGTCTTTGTTATGCGCCGAGTAGCGCGCGGCGATGCCCGGGGGAGCGGAACCGGCGTGATGGCTCGGTTATTCCCCCGCGGCGGTCTGTTCGACCTTGCCCGCGGCTTCTTCGGTGGGCGCGGCGGGCGGGGCGCCGGGGCCGCGTTTGCGGTTGCCGTCGCTCTTGCCGGCACCGACTGCGGCGAGTTCGCTCTCGCTGAAATCGCCCGCGATGATTTCGCCGGGTGTCGGTTCGCGCAGCAGCACCGTTGCGCCCTCGCGGAGCCCGGCGACGATCTCGGCCTGTGTCTCGGAGCGTCGGCCGACGCGGACCGGGACGCGGCGGAACTTCCCGACATCGGGTGAGTAGACGAAGTTCACGCCGCCATCGATGAACAGGGCTGCGAGCGGCACGGCGATGGCGTCCTCGACGCGGTCCATCTGGATTTCGGCTTCGCAGCGCATGCCGGGTTTGAGTTCCATTTCCATGGCGCTGAGGCCGCCGAGGTCGAGGGCGATCTTGACCTCGTACTCGCGGCGGTCGGGGTCGCGCCAGTTGTCGGACTGGGCGAGCACGCCGACGGAGTCCACCGTGCCCTGGATCGTCTTGCCGCCCGCGGCTTCGA
>CALFMQ010000416.1 GCA_937879825.1 uncultured Phycisphaerales bacterium | reverse complement strand
CACCCGCGCCAAAGACCCCCGGTTCCACGACCGCGGAGGTGTCGCCCTTCTCTTCGAGAAGGTCCGCGGCTCAAAGATGCCCGTCCTCATCAACGCCTTCGGCTCCTACCGCCGCATGGAAGTCGCACTCGGCTGCCACGGCGATGCCAACCTCTACGAAGACGGCCACATCTCCGGCGGCTACGAAGGCCTCGCCGCCAAAATCGCCGAACTCACCAAGCCCGCGCCCCCGCGCTCACTCGGCGAAGCCCTCACCATGCTCAAGCGCTTCGCGCCCCTCCTCAAAATCGCGCCCCGCACCGTGCGCAAGGCCCGCTGCCAGGAAATCGTCTACGCGGGCGACTCAGCCGACCTCTCCATCCTCCCCATCATCAAGTGCTGGCCGCTCGACGGCGATTTCGCGGCCCTCGGCTACCCCGCCGACGTCAACGACAACATTCCCGGCATCGATCGCTCGCCCGACTTCCAGCAAGGCCGCTACATCACCCTCGCCCACATCCACACCATCCACCCCGACGACATCGACAACCCCAAGCCCGCCTCCCACAACATCGGCATGTACCGCGTGCAGATGCTCTCGCGCAACCGCCTCGCCATGCACTGGCACATGCACCACGACGGCGCTTCCCACTGGCGCGCCTGGAAGAAACTCGGCAAACGCATGCCCGTCGCCATCGCGCTCGGCGGCGAGTCCGTCCTCCCCTTCGCAGCCACAGCGCCGCTACCGCCCGGCATCTCCGAACTCCTCTTCGCCGGTTTCCTCAACCGCGAAGGCATCCCCATGGTCCGCGCCAAGACCATCCCCATCCGCGTCCCCGCCAACTCCGAAATCGTCATCGAGGGCTTCGTCTCCACCGATGCCGGATTCGTCAACTACGACCCCCGCACCGACGGTCCGCTCGGCCCCGGCGCCGTCTTCGAAGGCCCCTTCGGCGATCACACCGGCTACTACTCCATGCCCGATCGCTACCCCATCATGGAAGTCACCGCGATCACGCACCGCCGCAACCCCATCTACCCGACAACCATCGTCGGCCTCCCGCCCCAGGAGGATTACTACCTCGGAAAGGCCACCGAGCGCATCTTCCTCCCGCTCCTCAAAACAATCGTCCCCGACATCGAGGACTACCACCTCCCCCTCTTCGGCGCCTTCCACAACGCCGCCTGCGTCCAGATCGATAAGACCTACCCACTCCACGCCCGCCGCGTCATGCACGCCTGCTGGGGCGCCGGCCAGATGTCCTGGACCAAGAACATCTTCGTCGTCGATGCCGACGCCAACGCCCACGACGCACTCGAAGTCATGCGCCTCGCCGGCCAGCGCTGCCACCCCGCCCGCGACCTCGAGATCACACGCGGCCCCCTCGACATCCTCGACCACGCCGCGCCCTTCCTCGGCGCCGGCACCAAACTCGGCTTCGATTGCACACGCAAGATCCGCGGCGAACAATCCGCCGACATCCCGCTCGACGACCCAAGCGCCCCGCCGCCCGCCCTGAGCGACGCCGACGCCAAGGTCTACCTCGAGTCCGTCCGCGAGATCGCGAATGTCGCCGACGCCTCCCTCCCCGCCGAACTCGCGCGCACCTGGCTCTTCGTCTCCATCACCAAGGAGCACGACGCCGACGCCGACACCATCCCCGATGCGCTCTTCCGCATCGTTACCGATGCGCCGCCGCGCTACATCGTCATGCTCGACGACACCGTCAACATCGACAACATCGACGAGGCCCTCTTCCACTGGTGCGCCAACACCGATGCGGCCCGCGACATGCGCATCCACCACGACCGCGCCTGCTTCGACGCCACCACCAAGTCACCCCGCCCCGCCATCGAGTCCTCATCCGGCACCGCGACCAACGCCTACGACTGGCCCGTCCGCGCCTGGCCCCCCGTCATCGAGATGTCCAGGGACATCCTCGACCTCGTCGACCAGCGCTGGTTCGAATACCGCATCGAAGAAGGCAACCACACCATCCAATAGCGGGTGCCACCGCTTGTCGGCGCAGCCGCAAGCGGTGCCCGCCTACAATCTCCCAACCTCACCACCGCCGGAGACGCCACATGAAATCCTCCCGACTCGGCTCCGCAGGGCTCGGCATCCTCGTCGTCCTCATCGGCCTCGCCATCGTCCTCTACCTCGCCTTCGGCAACATGGGCGGCAAGTCCTACATGAAGACCGTCGCCGACGCCAAGGACAAAGCCGAAGACACCGTAACCCACATCTACCTCAACCAGATCGCCCAACTCGTCGGCATGTACGAACTCAATAACGCCCGCTACCCGGCCAACATGGATGAGCTCATCAAGTACTCGGGGGATGGGGGCGCGTGGTCCAACGACCCCTGGGGCACCCAGTACACCATCTCCGTCGATAAGAACACCAAGACGGTCCACATCACCAGCGCCGGCCCCGACACCCAGCCCGGCACCGCCGACGATCAGACCTTCGATCAACCGATCCCGATGTAGTCCAACCGATTGCTCCCTCCCCCGCCGCCGGTGGGGGAGGTGTCATGCGAAGCATGACGGAGGGGGTCTCTCAATCAATCCCCTGCGCCGCCAGCCACCGCTCCGCGTCCAGCGCAGCCCGGCACCCCATCCCGGCCGCCGTCACCGCCTGGCGGTACACCGAATCCGCAACGTCGCCCGCCGCGAACACGCCCTCGATATTCGTCGCGCTGCCCTGCCCGCTCAGTTTGATGTACTTCTTGTCGTCCAGCGCGATCCCCGTGCCGCTCAGGAACTTCGTCGCCGGCGTGTGACCGATCGCCACGAACAACCCGTCCACCTCAAGGTTGCTCGCCTCGCCCGTCTCGGTGTCCTTGAGCGCCACGCCCGAGATGTGCTCGCCGCCCAGCACATCCGTCACCACCTTGTTCCACAGCACCGTCACATTCTTGTGCCCGAGCAAACGCTCCTGCATCACCTTCGACGCCCGGAACTCGTCGCGCCTGTGAATCACATACACCGTCGAAGCGAACTTCGTCAGGTAGTTGGCCTCCTCCATCGCAGAGTCGCCCCCGCCCACCACCGCCAGCCGCTTGTTCCGGAACATCGGCAGCGCCCCGTCGCACACCGCGCACGCCGAAACCCCGCCCCCCGTCTGCGCCAGCCGCATCTCGTTATCCAGCCCGATCCAGTTCGCCGTCGCCCCCGTCGCGATGATCACGCTGTGCGCCCGTACCGTCTTGTTGTCCGATGTGTGCAGCACAAACGGCCGCTCGCCGAACTCGCACCTGGTGATGTCCGCGTCCACAAGCCGCGTCCCGAACCGCGCCGCCTGCTTCTTGAACGACTCCATCATCTCCGGGCCCGACACGCCCTCCGGGAAACCCGGATAGTTCTCGACGTCCGTCGTCAGCATCAACTGACCACCCGGAAGAACAATCGACGGGTTCTGCTTGGGCACGCCCACGAAGCAGATCGGGTCCAGACTCGCTCGCGCAGCGTAAATCGCCGCCGTGTACCCCGCCGGACCCGAACCGATAATCACAACCTTCTCGACGCCGTTGTTGCCCATGCGCGAACCAATCCCTTCACTCTCGAAACTATTCCGATCGCCGCGAGTCAGTTCCCCGAGATCGCCTGCCGGTACAGCGAAATCACCGGCGGCCAGAACAGGATGTCATCGCCCTTGACCCCGACATTCCGCGCCCGGTTGTCGAACCGATCCGGCCCGACCGAATACAGCACGAAGGTCGACCCATCCAGCATCACCGAGTACGCGTTCACCGCCGAGGTCCGCTTCGCGAGCATCCGCCGGATGCGATCGCCCATCGTGCCCGCGAGCATCTGACCGATCATCTGCTCCTGCATCGAAATCATCTCGGGCGAACCGAGCGACTCCTCGACAGCGCGGCTCAGGGCCGACAACTCGCCCGCCGACGGCCGCCCGCCCTTGAGCAGCGTCGACATCGCGCCCTTCGACCCCGGGTTGGCCATCAACGACTCGAAGTACTTCACATTCATCTGCTTGAAGGTGCCCGAGTCGATCCCGACCTCCGACAAGGCACCGCGAATCGAAGCGCTGGGCGGCGCGCCGGGAGGCACGAACGAAAGCAATCGATCCATCAGATCGTTCCAGTTGACCGTCTCCGGCTGAATCGACGGATCAAGCAGGCGCATCAGGCCGACGAACGCGACGACCTCCTCCTGCGCGCTCCGCGCCCCGCCCTGAGCCAGGAACTCGCGGTACCGATCCACATCAATCTTCTGCGCCGAGGCGTCGTAATAGGAACGCAGGTCCTTCGTCAGCCCCTCAACGATGGGGTTCGAGTCGTCGGACTCAACCAGCAGGTCGTCATCGCCCGACGAGGCCGGACCGCGACCCATCTCCCGCTCGGCCGTCTGCGTCCCGCCGTATTCGCGCATCACGCCCGCCTGGTCGATCGCAGAGCCGTACGGGTCCGCGGGATCCACCGAGAAGACCACCTCATGCGGCACCGGATCATCACGGACATCCACGATCTCGTCGCGCATCGGGACGAAGTACCCGAACGGGAGGTAGGTCTCCTGCCGCGTGTGCCAGTTGTACATGTCCGGCTCCACATACGACAGGAAGTTCGGACGCAGCGCCGCCGTCCCGTCCCGCCCCATCCAGTCGTAACGCACCGCCTTCCACGCCATGCACCCCAGCGCGATGCGGGTCGCCGCAATCTCGTTCATCGTCCGCCGACGCGCGTGAAACATCTTGACCACCGGCTTCGCCACCCACGTCACCATCTCGTTCGGGGGCGTCGACAACGCCTCGAGGTCCGTCTCGCGCGCATGCTCGCGCGTATGGAAGCTGTAGTTCCACCGCTTCCCGAAATCGCCCCAGATCCGGTTGATCGCGCCCTCGGTCTCGAACCAGTCCGCCTGCAGCGCCACCGTCTCGTTCCAATGCCCGCCGGCGCCGAACCGGCGCAGCGGATGATCCTTCGACGTCAGAGCCGCCATCGTCGTCACGTACGCGTCCGAGATCACACCCCGACGCTCCTCGATCGTCCGCGCCATCAACTGCTCCGCGGCCAGACGATCGCCCATCGGGAAAATGAACTGCGTCCACTTCAGGTCCTGGAAGTCAAGCCCCGCCGCCGCCTCCACCAGAACATCCATATCCCGGAACGAGTCCTGATAGGTGTACACGGCATCCGTCATCGCCAGCAGGCCGCGCGACATCATCCGGTATCCGTACAAAGACTCCGCCGCAAACGGACGCTCGGATACATGCCGGCCCAGGTACACCAGGCCGATACCAAGATCCATCGCCGCGTCGCTCTCCTTCTCAGATGCCAGCCGCAGCATCTCCAGCGTCACAAGGTCCGCGAGCGAGTCGAGCGACTCCATATACGCGAACTCCGCCGTCGCGAGCAGGTTGTCCTGCGTGAGCGTCACGCAGAGACCCTTCTCCACCCAGTCGCTCGTAACGGTGTCCGCGCCGTACGGTAGACCCAGCACCCACTTCTTCTTCCGGTCCGATCGATCCGTGCAGGTCTTGAACGCCTCGACGAGTTCCCGCTGAGGCGTCGCCATCAACCACGACTCGACCTCGGCCCAGTCCGCCGAACCCGGCACGCACTTCACCAGCCGCGTCCGGTCGCGCACCATCCAGGACGGCTCCGCGTCCATCTTCGCCAACGCCGGGAACAGCGTGTCCTCGATCGCGAATGTCCCCGGGCCCGCCGCGCCCAACTGGTCCGCACGCGCCACATAAACAGACGGATCCTCGCGCGCGATCGCCGCCGCCGACGCCGACAGCACCAACGCGCAACCACCGATCACTCCCAAACGCCCAACGCCGTTCCATGCCTGCTTCAACATCCGGAATCTCCGTTCAATCAACCAACGGGCCAGTCCGACGATTCTAGTGCATGCCGCCGATCCGCGGCCCCCGAGCCATTCCCCGTCAGCCATCGCCCGCATCGCCCCCGACAACCTCGCGCACCACGCGCCAGCACACATCGCCCTCATACCCACGCCTCGCCAGAAACCCGTGCAGCCGCCGGGTCCGGGCCGCGCGGTCCGTATCCGATTTCATCCGCGCCGCGCGCCCTCGCGCCAGCGCCAACGCCTCCTCATACGGGTCAACACCCGCCAGGGCTCCCTCAATCGCATCATCCGCGACCTCTCGCCCGATCTTCCTCGCGCGCAATTTCTGCTCTATCAGCCGCCGCCCCGCCCCGCCCCGCCGCCGCAGACTCCCCACGAGCGACGCCGCAAGCCGCGCATCATCGATCAGCCCCGCCCGCTCCAACTCGTCCGCAACGCGCGCCGCGCTCGCGGCGGAAAACTCCTTTCCCACGATCTTCTCGATCAACTCCGCCCGGCTCCGCATCCGCGCGTTGAGCATCCGCCGCGCCACCACCCGCGCCCGCTCTGTTTCGTCCGCCTCCGCCACCCGCCGCGCCAGCTCCTCGGTCCAGAGGGTCCCCGTCCGCACCCCGATCTCCACCACGTCCCGCTCGCTGATCCGCCCCGCCACGCGATCCCCGACGCGGATCACGACCACGCCGACTCGCCGCCCCGGCGCCAACGCCGAAACCCGCTCGCCCTCGATGAACTCAGGAACACCGCTCACGGCGTCAGCTCGTCCAGATACGCCGCAATCTCGTTCGACGCCTTCGCATCCCCCGCCGCCTTCGCCCGGGTGAGGCCGGCCCGCAGGACCGCCGCGGCGTCGTCGATTCGTTCGAGGGCTTCCAGCGACTTGGCCTTGTGGTAGTAGGCGTAGTGGTACGCGGGCTCCATCTTCAGGCAGGTGTCGTACCACTGGATCGCGTGCGCATGGTCGCCGTCCTTGGCGTGCTCCTGCGCGATCATGTACGGCACATCGGCGTCGCAGGGGTCCGACTGGTACAGCTTGAGTAACCGCTCCACGCGCTCCATCGCCAGAGTCTACGCGCACGCGCGGGTGAGGTACCGGTGCAGGGCCGTCACCAGGCGCACATTGGCGGGCAGGAACGCCTCCCAGGGCAGCCCGTCGAGCGCGCACCAGCGGCAATCGGCGACCTCGATGGCCCTGGGTTCGGGCGACTCCGGCTCGAGTGCGCACACGCACGGGAAGAGGCGGACGGTGGCGTGCTCGTAGGTGTGGACAACTTCGGTGAGGACCGATAACACGCGGATGGAGACGCCCATTTCCTCCATGCACTCGCGGCGTGCGCACCCCTCCGGGGACTCCCCGGGGTCGAGTTTGCCGCCGGGGAACTCCCAGTACCCCTCGTAGGGGGTGTTTGCTTTCCGTTTGGTAATCAATATCTCGTGGTGCGGGAACGGATCCATACCAGATGTTGATGACATGTTTGCAACTTGTTTGCATATGAGCGCGACCGCGACATCGACCACCTTGGCGGGGGAGTTGGAAGTAGGCATATATTTTGTAAATCCTTATCTGACAATGATTTACGGCATTTGATCGGAGTTGCGAGCGTCCCGATTGACCCCCAAATCGGCCCGCCTACGCTAGTTTGTTGGGCCCGGAGCGTTCTGTCGAGCGGGGCATCCGGAATGACGAGAATCAGACTACGCGGCGAATAGCCGTGGCACGCCGTCGGTCGGGGATCGGAGCCCTCGACCGACGGTTTTCTTTTTGCGTTATCCACAACGATTGCGCGCACGAACGCGGTGAGTGATGTCGCGAAATGACGCGAACCTGCACCGTTCTGACGCGAAATGCGCTGAAATGCGCTGTTTGTGCATCGGACTTCAATGAGATTCAGCGCGCACTATCGGTCGTGGTGCGCACGTTTGTGATTCTGAGCGCACGCGGCGCGGTGTTGCGGCGCGGATCGCGGCGTGCGCGCACTGTCATTCACTCCGGGTCTGGTTCGATTCCGGCGATCTCGGCGGCGCACAGGCCGTCGGGAATTGTGCCGATCGGGAAGTGCCGCGCCGTGATGTTCCCGGACGCGATGTCGATCGCGACGATGAGCGGCGGATCGTTGCACACGGCGTAGGCGGTGCTCGAGTCGGGGGAGACCGCGATGGAGGTCGGGAGGGATCGCATGCCCACCGTTGCGAGCGAAGCGGTGCGGAGCAGATCGCAAGAGTCGGCGTCGAAGATCGCCAGCGCGTTGGCCTCGGGGAGGGAGACGATGACATGCTTGCCGTCGGGCGTGAAGCGGACGCGGAAGGGGAAGCCCTCGCACTTGATTGTCTGCTTGACGGTGTCGAACTCGGTGTCGATGACGGAGATGGAGTTGGAGCGGTTGTTGGCGCACCAGACGCGGGAGCCGTCGGGCGAGATGGCGATGCCCTCGGCGCCGGGCTCGACTTTGATCTCGGCGACGGCGGCGTCGAGGAGGAGATCGACGACGGAGACCACGCCCTGACGGACATGCGCGATGTAGACGCGGTCTGAGGCGGGGTGTGCCGCGAGCATGTGGCCGGCGTTGTGGGGGAGTTCGATGGTGGAAGTGATCTCGCCGGTGTCGGTGTCGATGCGGAGGAGCGCCTGTTTGACTTCGGAGGTAACGAGGAGTTCACGGGAGTCCGGCATGAAGCACATGTCGTTGGGGCGGATGTGCTCGCCGAGGTCGATGATGGTGGGGGGAGTGGGGGGGTCCTGCATGTCGGATTGATTGATGTGGAAGATGGCGATGCGGTTGTCGGCGGGCTGGTGGTTCTGGCCCGGGCCGCCGTAGGCGCTGCCGGCGATCCTTGTGCCGTCGGGCGAGACGACGAGTTCGTGGGCGCCGACGCCGAGCGCGTGGTTCCAGAGGGGTTCGAGTGTCTTGGCGTCGAGCGCGGTGATGCGTTCGTCGCCGCGGGTCGCGAAGATGACGGCAGCACGCTGAGCTTGATCGCCAAGCGACGGGACAGCGATTAAGAGCGCGAACACGGCGGCGGTAATGAGGCGTCTCA
>CALFMQ010000415.1 GCA_937879825.1 uncultured Phycisphaerales bacterium | reverse complement strand
CTCCTCTCCGGCTTCTGCGTCGAATTCGCCACCATCAACCCGCGCGAGCCCGCCTCCCTCCGCGTCTTCTTCTCCATTTCCCAGTGGCTCCTGCTCATCGTCGCCCCCGCGATCTCCATGCGCCTCGTCTCCGAAGAACTCCGAACCGGCACCATCGAGCCCCTCATGGCCGCACCCATCTCCGAGTGGCAGGCCATCCCCGCCAAGTACCTCGGCGCGCTCGCCTTCTTCATCACCATGCTCGCCCCGACGCTCCTCTATGTCGGCGTCCTCGAACTCGTCGCCGATCCCGATTACGGCCCCCTCCTCGCCGGCTACGCCGGGCTCATCCTGGTCGGCATGCTCTACCTCGCCGTCGGCCTCGTCATCTCAACCTTCACGCAGAGCCAGGTCGTCGCGCTCCTCGCCACTTTCTTCTTCTTCATCGCGCTCCATATCCTCGGCACACAAATCGCCGACCGCGCCTCGCCCCGCATCGGCGCCGCCCTCCGCTACGCCTCCCTCGCCCCGCGCATCGGCGACTTCGCCAAAGGCGTCATCGAACTCCGCCACGTCATCTTCTTCGTCGCGTGGTCCTGCTTCGCCATCGCCGTCGGCGTCATCTCGCTCGAGTCTCGGAGGTGGAGATGACCAGCCGACAACCATCACACTCGGGCGACTCCTTCTTCCGCCGCACGCGCTACGCCGTCACCTCAATCGTCATCCTCGCGACCATCTTCGCCTCCGCGCTCATCGCAACCTCCATCGCCGAGCGCCGCTCATTCCGCATCGACCTCACCTCCACCCGCGAGCACACCCTCTCGCAGCGCACACGCGGCATGCTCTCCCAACTCGATGAGCCCATCGAGATCGTCGTCAACGCGGACATGAACGACCCCGCCACCCGCGCCTCGCTCCCGCCCGTCCAGGACCTCATGGACCTCTTCGGGGCCGCCTCCGACAAAATCACAGTCACCTGGATCGATATCGCCAAGGACCCCGCCACCAACGGCTTCGCGCAGGTCATCCAGCGGCTCGCATCCGGCGCCCAAACGCCCATCGCCCAGCACACCCGCGCGCTCGAAGCCGCCGTCACGCAGTCTCGCGCCCTGGCGACCGAACTCCAGGCCACCATCAACGAACTCGACTCCGGCAAGGCCAACCTCTCAATCGCTTCCGCCGCCGAATGGCAGCGCGCCATCGTCGCGTGGCGCGTCCAGCAGGATGCGCTCATCCGCGCCGCCGATGAAGCCGCCGCCGCATCACAGACCGCATTCTCCGGCACCGTCATCCCCGAGTCCGACCGCGCCATCGCCGCGCTCGAGCCCGTCCTCTCGGCGCTCTCATCCTCCCTGTCGCAGGCCGCGCAGTGGCTCGATCAACAAACCGCCGACGCCCCGCCCGAAGCAGCGCGCCGAATCACAACCATGACCGCCGCGTGCGAAGAAACCCGCGACCGCGCCGCAGCAATATTCGACCCCCTCGATCAACTCAAACCCCTCGAACCCCTCCTCGTCGCGCGCCTCCTCCAGCGCCAGCAGGCCATCGTCGTCTTCTCGCCCCGCGGCGCCACCGCCATCAACTTCGAGTCCATGTTCCCCCCCAACGCCGCCATTGAGGGCGCCACCAGCGCCGCCGCCCTGTTCGTCGGCGAGGAACTCGTCGCCACCGCCATCGGCTCCATGAACATCGAGGACAACCCCATCGTCGTCCTCGTCCACGCCTACCCCGCTTCCATGCTCGAGCGCAGCCCCGCGCCCGACTCACCCGCCATCCGCATCGCGGGAATGATCGAGTCCCTCCAACTCCGGCGCGTCGATGTCGCCGAGTGGCGCGTCACCCACGACGCCCTCCGCCCCACCCTCTTCGACATCAACCCCCAGAACGCGCGCCCAGTCGTCTGGATGGTCCTCCCGCTCCAACCCGCAGCCGATCAGCGCAGCGCCACGGGCATGGCCTCCGCCGAACGCGCCATGGCCACCGACCGACTCGCCCGCGCTATGGGAGAACTCCTCGACTCATCCGAGTCCGTCCTCGTCTCACTCGAACCATCCGAACTCCCCGTCATCGGCGAGCCCGACCCCATCGCCGAGACCCTCGAGCGCTTCGCCATCAAGGCCGACACGGGCCGCATGCTCGTCGATGTCCGCGACGCATCACAGGGCAAAGCGCTCCTCGCCTACCAGACCTCGCGCTCCGCCAACACCGACAACCCCATCGGCGCATCCATCAACGGGCTGGCCCTCCAACTCCCATGGGCCACACCCATCACCATCACCGCCGCGCAGCCCGGCATCACCACCTCCCCCATCGTCACCACACCCAACAACGCGACCACATGGGGCGAGAGCCAGTGGCGCATCTGGCGCGGCGCATCGCCCATCTCGCCCGTCCTCCCGCCCATGACGCCCACGCTCGACCCCGACCGCGACGCCGTCGCCGACGACTGGACCCTCGCGGTCTCCGCGCAGGTCAACAAGGTCGGCTCCACCGGCCGCATGCAACGACTCATCGTCGTCGGCTCACCCGTCTGGTTCGAGGACTACTACCTAAGCGCCGCCGCCGCCGTCGAGGGCCGCCGCGTGCTCGCCTACCCCGCCAACGCCGCGCTCCTCGAGTCCTCCATCGCCTGGCTCGCCGGGCAGGACCAACTCGTCGCGCCCTCCCCCAGAGTCCGCGACATCGCCCGCATCAAGCCGCTCTCCAAGGGCCAGCTCACCGCCATCCGGTGGGCCCTCGCCGCCGGGCTCCCGGCGCTCGTCCTCATCACGGGCATCGGTGTTCGTGTGCTGCGCGGGTAATCACGGGCCCCACCGTCCCGTACACTACCCATCATGTCCACCAAAGCGCTCGTCACCACCATCATCGTTTTCGCCGTTCTCGTCGGCATCGCCGTCATGCTCAACAAGGGCGGCCCGCAGAACGCCAAATCCTCCAACGGCCCCACGCCCATCATCCAACTCGATCCGGCGCAGATCAGAACCATCCGCGTCGACAACAACGGACAACTCGCAACCGTCCGCCGCACCGACGCCGGCGGCTGGGTCTACGACACCGGCTCGCTCCAGTGGCCCGTCCGCCCCGATGCGCCCAACGACCTCCTCCGCGCCCTCACCAACCTCACCGGCACCGACGCCGACGCCTCCACATCCCTCGGCGAGCAGACCACAACCATCACCGTCACGCTCAACGACAACGCCAACCGATCCATCACCATCGCCAACAACACCGTCGGCGGCCGCTCCGTCGCGCGCACCGACGACAACAAAACCGTCATCATCGATGCCCAACTCCTCGACGCCGCCACACGCCCCGGCCCGCGCGCCTGGCGCGTCGCCAGCGCCATGCCCGGAATGGGCCCCGTCGAAACCTCGCGCATCACCGTCGAAACACCCGACGCCTCCATCTCGCTCGCCCGCGTCGACGGCGCCTGGCAGATGCACGCGCCCATCGGCGCCCGCGCCGATGAACAGGCCGTCCGCGGCCTCCTCCAGACCATCGCCGACGCCCGCGCCGCCTCCTTCATTGATCCCCCCGCGCTCCCCGCGCCCAACATCATGCAACTCGATGCGCCCGCGATGGTCATCACCTCGCAGCGCGACCAGCGCATCATCGACGACGGCGGCAAGGTCCGCGTCGAAACACAATCCCGCCAACTCCGCCTCGGCGGCCCCGCCTCAACCGAGAACACTTCCATCTACGCCGCCCCCGACGCCGCCCCCTCATTCGTCATGGTCCTCGACTCCGACCTCACCACCAGCATCCCCACATCGCCGCGCCACTACCTCGCCTCAAACGCCACCGCCGTCCGCCCCGAAGATGTCTGGATGATCGTCATCCAGCCCGACTCCGGGGCCGCCATCGGCCGCCGCCGCGTCCTCGATGAGTGGTTCGAACTCCGCTCCGACGGCACAACCGGCGAAGCGCAGTCCGCGCCCGTCGAAGAACTCCTGAGCTTCCTCGCCAACACGCCCGGCGAAGCCGACATCGCCGCCGGCGACATGCGCTCGCTGGCCAAGGTCGATCTCCTCGACTCCCAGGGCGGCCTCCTCGACCGCATCACCGTCGGCTACACCGCCGACGCGCAACTCATGGCGCGCTCGGGCCGCGTCGCATGGACCTACGCCTCCATCAACGCCCCCGCGATCCTCGCCGTGCCCTCCTTCGCCGATCTCCCCGCCCTCGAAGACCGACCGCAGGTGCCGGAGCAGGACCCGAACTCCCCCATCAAGCCCAAGTAATCACCGCGAGTCCGCGACGCTGTAGGTCAGCATCACATCAGCGCCGCAGCGCCGCTGATCGATCAGCGCCAACTTGGGCGCATCGCCGATCATCCCCGAAGCGCCCAGCGCCATCGCACCCGGCGCCGCATCGTCACCCACCATCATCGGCGCCACGAACACCACGCACCGGTCCACCAGCCCCTCGCGCATCAGCGCGCCGGCC
>CALFMQ010000414.1 GCA_937879825.1 uncultured Phycisphaerales bacterium | reverse complement strand
GGTGAACATGTCCTGAATCAATCCGGAGCTGAGGGCCTCGTTGGTGTAGGAGAGGCGCGCGAAGAATGAGTTGATAGTGACGAGATCGACATGACCGTCCTGCGGGTCGATGATGGAATGCGAGGTGCTCGGGATGACGCCCTCTGCGGCGGTGGCGAGGCCCGCGATCCCCGCGGAGAAGGAGACATCGAGCGCGGTGATGTGGGGGTCGAGCTGCGAGTTGGTCGCGTCGGGGTGGTAGGTGATGAAGAACGCGTCGCGTCCTTCGGCGCCGTCCGAACCGGCGAATGCGCCGAGTTGCAGGAAGTGGCCGTCGTATGCGAGGCCGTTGACGCGTTCGACCTGATCGAAGGTGCCGACGGAGAATCCCTGACCCTGGGCGGTCCCGGTGCGGATCGCGAAGTCTCCGGCCTGGCCCCAGAAGGTGTCGAGGATGAGGGGTGAAGGTGAGCCGCCGACCGCGGTGGTGCGGGGATCGATGCTCATGAGGAAGAGGTTGTTGTAGCGGGCGGCTGGATTCGGGGTCGCGGCGGCGTAGAGGCCGGCGAGGTAGAGCGCGCCGATATCGGGGGCGGTTGCGGCGGCTTGCACGCTCGCGCCGGGGAACTCGGCGAAGGTTGTGATGGTGTTGTTCGAGGTGTTGAGGCGGACGAGCGCGGACTCGATGTTGTCGTACTCGTGGCGCGTCGCGTAGATGGTGGCGCCCATGGTCGCGAGACCGGTGAGGACGGGGCCGGGCGTGCCGTCCCCCGAGCCCGTGTCGAAGTTGCCGATGAGGGAGAAGCCGGACGAGATGCCCGCCGTGGCGTTGAGTGTTCGGGCGTACAGATTGTTGTACTGGATGATGCCGATTTCGCCGTCGGAGTAGGCGTTTCCGCCGTCGAGATAGAGGAGTTCGATGGCGTCGCCCGCGGCGTCGCGGGCCGCGTACCCGCCGTCGATGTGGAAATCGGGGAGGTTGTCGATGGCGGCGGTGTTGGGCGGCACGAGGGAAATCTCGATGGCCTTGCCGATGATGGTGTCGATTCCCTGCAGGCCCGAGAGGACCGGGATGGGGTCGTCGAGCCCGTCGATGTTGCAGACGGCGCCGGGCATAAGCATGGCGTGCGTCTGGGCGATCGCGTTGGCGACGCCGTATTGATGATCGATGTTGTTAAAGAGGTTGATCGAGAGCTGCGCGAGTGCCTGAGAGTCTTGGAGGCAGGCCTCGGGGTTGTTGGATGCGCCGGTGAATGCGTCGAGCACGAGCAGGAGCAGGAAGCCCGAACCCCATGCGTCCTGCGAGTACGCGAGGCGTCCGAGGAGGGGATCGATGCCCGCGGTCTGCAGGATCGATGCGCTGGACGGGATGAGTGACACGGACGGCGCGAGCGCTCCGGTGTTGATGCCGGCGAGGCCGCTGGGCTGGCCGTTGGCGAGTTCGATCCGCGTGATGGCGGAGGTATCGCTGTTAAAGTTCACATTCGGGTTCAGGTGGACATAGATGGACTCGAGTGCCGCGTCGTTATCGACATTTGCGAACGCGGAGAGCACGAGGTGTCCGTCGACGAATGCGGCGCCGGTGAAGCGCTCGATGGCAAAGGCGCTGGTGGGATTGACGCCGGGTCCGAATGTGGTGCCGGTGAGTTCGGAGACATTCGCGGCCAGCCCGAACCACGCGTTGGCGAGGTAGGAGTTGCGCGGATCGACTTCCATGACGAGGGAGTCGAAGAAGCCGGGGAGATCATCGCCCGTGCCGCCGAGGAATCCGTTGGCGAAGAGGTTGCTTGATGCGAGGAAGAGCGTGCCGCGCGAGTTGGCGCCGGCGACCGCGCCGTCGAGGGGGAATCCGAAATCGAGGAGGTTGTTGATTCCGGCGTTGGCGCCGGTGGTGATGGACACGAGGCGCGAGTCGAATGAGCCGTCGCCGGGGGTGTGCGTGACGCCGTAGATGTTCTGTCCGAGGGTATCGATCCCGGTGATGAGTTCGGCGTCGGGGTACTCGTTGAGGAGCGTCCAGTTGGCGCCGGGCGCGGGTGTCGTTGATCCGGCGGGGAGGTTGAGCGAGAAGAGTTGATTGACGATGGTGAGATCGCCGTTGTCGTCGGTGCCGCCGTAGAAGTAGAGGAGTTCGCTGCCCGAGTCGGAAGCGCGCAGCCCGAGGCCGCTTTCGTGGAAGACTCCGG
>CALFMQ010000413.1 GCA_937879825.1 uncultured Phycisphaerales bacterium | reverse complement strand
CCAGAACAGCAGGTGCAGGTTGGCCCAGAGAATCGCCCCGTTCACGCGGCGCGTCGCGTGCAGCAGGTGGTGGTGGTTGTTCCAGTAGATCGCCAGGTACGCGAAACTCAGGATGTACGTGAGGAACACCGGCAGCAGCGGCCGCAGATCGGCGAGTTCGTGGCCGTGCGGCACCTTCAGTTCCAGCACCATGATGGTGATGACGATCGCCAGCACGCCGTCGGAGAACGCTTCCAGTCGGTTCTTGGTCATCCCGGCACTCCGCGCGAAGCGTCACACATTAAACAGGAAGTGGCACACATCCGCGTCGTGCATGACGTACCCCTTGCCCTCGGTCCGCATCCGACCCGCCTCCCGGATCGCCTTCTCGCTCTTGAGTTCCACCAGATCGCTCACCGAATACACCTCGGCGCGGATGAACCCACGCTCAAAGTCCGTGTGAATCGTGCCCGCGGCCTTCGGCGCCGTCGCCCCCACCGGAATCGGCCACGCACGCACTTCCTTCGGCCCCGCCGTGTAGAACGACTGCAAGTGCAACAACTTGTACACCGCACGCGCAACCGTGTGCAGCGCCGGCTCCTCGAGCCCGATCGACTGCAACAACTCAAGCTTCTCATCCCCCTCGAGATCGGCAAGCTCCGACTCGATCCGCGCGCACACCGGAACGCATTCCATCCCCTCCGCCTTCGCTCGCTCCCGCACCGCCATCGCCAGCGGCCCCTGCCCCAGCGCATCATCCTCGTTCACATTCGCGATGTACAAAACCCGTTTCGCGCTGAGCATGCCCAGCGTCTTGATCGCACGCTGCTGCTCCGCCGATGAGAACTCGCCCGACTCCACGATCCCCCGCGCCGCCGTCCCCTCCTCCAGCACCGGCTTGAGCGCCCGCAGCACCTCCAGCCGCGCCGTCGCGTCGCGGTCGCCGCTCTTGGCCGCCCGCTCCGCCTTGGGCAACGCCGACGCCACCGTCTCCAGGTCCGCCAGAATCAACTCCGTCTCGATGATGTCGATATCGCGGATCGGATCCACCGACCCCGCCACATGCGTGATGTCCTCGCCACCCGGCGCCTTATCGAAACACCGCACCACATGGCAGATCGCGTCCACCTCGCGGATGTGCGACAGGAACTTGTTGCCCAGCCCCTCCCCCTTGCTCGCCCCCTCCACGATGCCCGCGATGTCCACCAGCCGGAGGGCGGCCGGGATGAGCTTCTGCGACTTGATGAACGACGAGATCGTCTCCAGCCGCGGGTCCGGCACCGCCACCACGCCCACATTGGGCTCGATCGTCGCAAACGGATAGTTGGCCGCGAGCGCGCCCGCAGCGGTCAGAGCGTTGAAGAGCGTGGACTTGCCGACATTGGGCAGCCCGACGATGCCTGCGTCCATGGGCGGTGTTCCGTGGGGGGGTGAGGTTTGGGGCGGGGATGATAGCGGGTGCCGCCGCTCGTCACGCGACCGCCACCCCCTGTCCGCATCACGCCAAACGGTGCCGTCTCCCCATTTCCTGTTGCCTGATGCCTGATGCCTGTTGCCTAATCTTGCTCCCCCTCCGCCGCCTCATACTCCCGCACCAGCCGCCGCACGCCCACATCCGCAAGCCGCGGCGTCATCCCGCCCAGACACATCCCCACACGCACCACCCACGCCCAGCTCGGCCACACCTCCGGCCGCGGCCGCCGCAGACACTTCACAACCGCCCGCGCCACCGTCTCCGGCGTCTGCGTCAACCATGTCGGCGCGTGCCCGTCCAGCGTCGCCCCCTCACTCCCCGACTTCTCCTTGGCCACATCAAAGAACTCCGTCCGCGTCCCCACCGGATGCACCGTCGAGGTGAACACGCCCTTGTGCTTCAACTCCACATGCATCGCGCGCCCGATGTGGTGCTGCGCCGCCTTCGTCGCGCAATACGTCCCGAAGTACGGCACCGGGAACCGCGCCAGACAACTCGAACAAATCACCACATGCCCGGAGCCCGCAGCCAGCATCTTCGGCAGCGCCGGCTCGATCACATTCCATGTCCCGAAGAAGTTCACCTCGAACATCTTCCGCATCGCCGAACCCGACTCCTTGTACATCGGCTCCTCGACGCCGTACCCCGCGTTCGCAAACACGCTGTACACCGATCCGAACCGCTCCTCGCAGAACGCGATCATCTCCGCGCACCGCGCCGCGTCCGTCACATCCAGCGCGAACGCCTCCGCCTCGCCGCCCTCCCCGCGAATCCGCCCGACAACTTCAATCAGCCGATCCTCCCGCCGCGCCGCCACAACCACGCGCATCCCCGCCCGCGCGCACGCCACCGCCGTCGCCCGCCCGATCCCCGACGACGCCCCCGTAATGCAAATCGCCTTGTCCTTCAGATCAACCTTCGCCATATGAAATCTCTGGGCATCCTCCCCCGATCCCTATCGGGGGAGGTGTCACACGGAGTGTGACGGTGGGGGTCTCAATCCCCATTCCGTCTTGCATCCCTCACCGAATCAGACTCCGCCCCGTCATCGCGTCCGGCTGCTCCAACCCCATCAACTGAAACATCGTCGGCACCAGATCCGCCAGCCGCGCATCCCCCGCGTGATTCGCATCCGCGCGCTCCACCAACTTCGCCCCGCGCACCCCCTCCCGCACCACGATCACCGGCACATCGAAAACCGTGTGCGCCGTGTGAGGCGAACCGGTCTCCGGGTCGCGCATCATCTCCGCGTTCCCGTGGTCCGCCGTCACAATCGCGCTCCCCCCCCGCTCCAATACCGCATCGATGATCGCACCCACGCACGCATCCACAACCTCGCACGCCGTCACCGCCGCCCCGAGGTTCCCCGTGTGCCCAACCATGTCCGCGTTCGCGAAGTTCACCACGATAAACGGCTCGCAATCCGCAGCACCCAACCGCTCCAGCACCGCGTCCCGCACCCCCGCCGCGCTCATCTCCGGCTGCATGTCATAGGTCGCCACCTTGGGAGACTGCACGATCACGCGCCGCTCCCCCTCGAAGGGCTCATCGCGGTAATCATTGAAGAAGAAGGTCACATGCGGGTACTTCTCCGTCTCCGCGCACCGGAACTGCGTCAGCCCCAGCGCGCTGATCGACTGCCCCGCGATGTCCGCCATCTTGGGAGGCCGCGGGAACGCCACGCTCACCCACTTGTTCAACTCCGCCTCGTAGTCCGTCATGCACACGAACGCCGACAACTCGATCTTCGCCCCCCGATCAAACCCGCTCCGCCCCGAGTCCGGCGACGGCTTCACCTTGCCCTCGAACTCCGGCATCACGAACGCCCGCACCAACTCCCTGGGCCGGTCCCCGCGGTAGTTCACGAAGATCACGCTGTCCCCCACGCCGATCACCTCGCGCTCCCCCACATACCGAGGCGTCACGAACTCATCGCCGTGCTGCGTCGGCCCGATCGGGTTCGCATACGCGTCATCCATCGCCTCCGCCGCCGTCGCGAACCCCGGCGCATCGTCGTCGCGCCCCGTCAGCAGGGCGTAGGCGCGCTCGACGCGCTCCCACCGATTGTCGCGGTCCATCGCGAAATACCGGCCGCAGATCGTCGCGATCCGCCCCACGCCGATCTTCTTCAGTTCCGCCTCGATCGCCGCGACGAATCCCTTCCCCGTCGACGGCCCCGTATCTCTTCCATCGGTAAACAAATGCACGAACACATCCTGCGCGCTCTGCCGCTTGCACGCCTCCACGCACGCGTACAAGTGCGTCAGCAGCCCATGCACGCCCGCGTCCGACGCGATGCACATCAGGTGCACCGCCCCGCCATGAATCCGCGCCTGCGCGATCGCGTCCGTAATCACCGGGTTGCGATAGAAGTCCCCGCTGCGAATCGACTTCGTGATCCGCACCGACTCCTGATCCACCACCCGCCCCGCGCCGATGTTCTGGTGCCCCACCTCCGAGTTGCCCATCGTCCCCTCGGGCAATCCCACATCCTCGCCGCTCGTCTTGAGCAGCGTCCACGGCCACTCCGCCATCAGCCGATCCGCCACCGGCGTCCGCGCGATCTTCACCGCGTTGAACGCGTCATGCTCCGGGTGCGGGTTATGCCCCCAGCCGTCACGGATGATCAGCACGCAAGGCGGCATGGCAGAAGGGCGGCTCGTCTCCATCACGCCACTGTATCGCGCCCCATCCCGTGCCCGCGCTCCGTCTCGCCCAGCAGGTCCGTCACCGAGCACCCGAAAGCACGCGCCAGTTTCTCGACCGTCCGGTACTGCGGCTTGACCTTCCGCGACTCGATCGCCTGCACCGTCGCCGGGCTCAGCCCCGCCGCGTCGGACACCTGCTTCTGCGTCCGAAGCCCTGACGCCTCTTTCATCCGGACATACGAATCAAAGAATGCGGCACGGCTCCGCTCGACCGCTTCAATCACGCCGGGGTCCCAGTCGATCGACTCGGCGTCTACCGTCTGTGCATCGGCGAGCCCCTCGGCGCGCTGCAACACCTCCACGGCGTACGACACCATCTCGAACATCGATTCTTCATCGCCCTGCTCACGCGCGATCAGATAGCCGACACGGAAGGAACTCATCGCTTCCCACCGCGCATCGTCGAGCGAAAGCATCCGCATCGCCGCGGTCTGCGCCGACTGCCTGGCTTTCACTCGATCCGATGCCTCGCGAATCTCGCGTCGATTCGCATTGCTGAGCAGATCGGCGACGACGCGCTCGGTGCCACTGTACGCGCCGGCTAAACGCTCCGGGGCAAACAACTCGACCTCAACCCCGCCGTAACTCCCTGACTCCACGGCCCGGCCGGTATCGACGACGATGATCTCGTCACCCACAACCTTCCCGATGACATATCCCCCCCCCTGCGGAATGCCAACCGGCCGAGTCGCTTCGACGCCGCCATCGCCACGCACAATGAAGGTTTTGCCCAACTCGATCGGAACACCCTTCTGCGGGCGTTCAGTCTCGGGCCTGATCGACTTACGACGCTCCATGACCTGACCCCTTCCCAAGACGAGCGTCCTCCGCCATCACGCCCATCAATCGATCCGCTGCCACGAACTCGGCCTGCCCCGAGAAGCGGCTCAGAAAGCTATCCCGTACCTGGTGGAGGATGTAGATCGTCCTACTTTCTGTAGAAACCCAGTAGTACACACCAAAACTATTGACTTTCACTAGAAAAAAATCCAGTCGATTGACTGAAATATTGGTGATTCCAAGTTCTTTC
>CALFMQ010000412.1 GCA_937879825.1 uncultured Phycisphaerales bacterium | reverse complement strand
CTCGCGGAGCCAGTCGATGTCGTGCGGCTCGCGTGAGACGACTTTGGGGCCGTACCCGTCGCCCATGGACCACCCGCAGGAGGTGAGCGCGTATCGGTGGGTGACGTGGGCGAGGCAGTGCATGGACAGCGCGGTGATGTCGAGATCGCCAGTGGCCGTCGCGCGACCGTTGAGTTCTTCGATGTCGAGCGCGACCGGCGTGAACTTGAAACCCTCGGTGTCGATCGACGGGGCTTCGTAGCCGGGCTTGTCGTAGCCGCCGAGCGGCCACCACATGAAGGCGTCGTCGGCGTCGGGCGAGTGCCCGATGGTGAGTTCGATCGGTTTGGCGGGATTCATCGGCGAATCCTACTCACACGGAGCGGAGCGGATACGATCTGCCCCCCACCCACAGCCCCCCACCCCTCCTGCTAAACCGCCCACCCCAACTACGTATCCCCACCCATGGCCGGCAAGAAGAAACATTCCGATGCGCCGACGATCGAGAACCGCAAGGCGCGGCACGACTATCGCATCGAGCAGACGCTCGAGGTGGGCATCATGCTGACCGGGCCCGAGGTGAAGGCCGCACGCGCGGGGCGGGTGTCGCTCGGCGAGGGGTATGTGCGCGCGACGGAGTTTCCGGTATCGCTTATGCTGTACTCGGTGCACTTCGAGGAGTACGCCAATGCGCGGGTCTCGTCGCACAAGCCGACGCGGGCGCGGGTGCTGCTCGCGCACAAGCGGGAGATCGTGAAACTGGCGCGGCAATCGGCGGTGAAGGGGACGACCATCGTGCCGCTCAAGATGTACTTCAACGATCGTGGCATCGCGAAACTGCTGATCGGCGTGGCGCAGGGCAAGTCGCACTCCGACAAGCGTCAGGACATCCGCAAGCGCGAGGACCAGCGCGACATTCAGCGTGCGATGTCGAAGCGTGTATGAAAACGCCCGCTTCTCGGCGGGCGTGTGTGCGTTTGACCTCTACACTGCGATCCGGGCGTGTTATCGCTTGGCGGGGCGCGTCGCCGCGTCCATCGCGGGCTCGAAGGGGTCGCACGGCGTGATGGTGCTGTCGAGAATCGCGCTGGCGAAACAAGTGGTCAGGCAGTTGTCGCAGACGATCCCCTCGACGAAGACACGATCGCCGACCTGGAAGAGATCGAGGCCGCTGACGAGATAGGCCCATCCCGTGGAGTCGGAGTACCACGCCAGGCAGGTGCCCTCGCCCGAGCCGTCGTCGTTCAGCCATGAGTCGGCGAGGCCGACCGTGCCGCAATCGGCGATCGGGTAGCCGATGGGGATGACAACGAACTTTGCGGCGTTGGCGGTGTTTGTGGTTCCGGGCGTCGAGAGTGCCGCGGCGCCTGTGATCGCGCCGACCGTTGCGAACTTCATCCATTGCTTCATTGCGTGCGCTCCTTTGTCGTGGGGGCGTTGCTCCCCGACGCGTGCGTGCTGCGCTGCCCGACGCCGGCATCCCCGGATGAACGCACGAAGCCGCGGCGGGCTCCGAATGGCGCAGCGTTGTGATGTTCAGCATGCGGAGCGGTCGCCCCGCGGTCAACCCTTTCGTCGCGGGGGAAACCCGCGAGCCGTCGCTTAGATGCCCGGCTGATCGAACTGTTCCCGGAGTTTGAGGATCTCCAAGCGGTCGCGGAGGGCGGCCAACCGATCTTCTACGAGGGGATAGGTTTCGAGCCCCGACATGTCCTGGGCGCCGGCCTCGGCGAGGATGGACTCGAGCATGGCGATCGCGCTTGTGACGCTCTGGATGGTGTCGGCGCGTTCGAGCGTGAGCGCTTCGTTGAAGCGGTCGCGCCAGGGTTCGAGGGCGGCGTCAAGCGGCGCATCGTCGGTGATGGGCGGCGGCATCTCGGGAACGTTGATGTCGGGCGGGGTGCTCGACGGCTCGGCCTTTGGGGTGTCCGCGTTCTCATCCGGTTCTGTTGATGGCGTTTCTTCTGTGTTGCTCGGCGCTTGCGGGAAGGGCGAGGGCTGCGACTCGGCCGATGTGTCCTGCGACATGGGCTTGCCGAAGGAGACGCCCTCGAAGGGATCGAGGATGAGGATCGCGACCGCCGCGACGAGGACGCCCACGAGTACCAGCAGCACGACGAGGAAGACCTGCTGACGCGCCATCTGCTGGCGCATGCGTCGGGCGCTGGAGGACACGGGCTCGGGTTCGTTGCCTTGCGGTGTATGGGCCGCGCCCGACGGCGCGGGCGCCATGCGCGGTTGCGGCGCGTGGCGGGCGATGGGCGCGGCGGGAGTCGCGGAGCGTGTGCTGGCGGCGATCTCGGTGGGCGATGCTTCGCCCGGCAGGAGCTGCACGGGCGCGAGCCCGAGGTGCTGACGGTCCGAGCGCGGCGAGAGCACGGTGTTGCAGTGCGCGCAGATGAACTCGTCGGGCATGACATCGCGGTGGCAGTTGTGGCATTCGCCGAGCAAGACGGCGACGCCGGCGGTGTCGCGGGCCAGCGCCCAGAACTGCCTGGTGGTGGGGCCCCGGACGATGGAGGCCTTGGTGACTTTGCCGCGCCTGACCATCTCGGCGAGTTTCTCGTACGCGATGCCGGGCGATGTCGGGCGCTGGGGATTGAGCACCCACCACGGGCCCATGGCGTTCTGCGTCGCCTGGCGTGAGAGCGGATCGAAGAGCCCCTTGCAGGCGGCGCATTGCGCTGCGCCCGCGCCGGCCGCGGACTGCGCGTGCCCGCAGTACGGGCAGACGACGCCCACGGCTTGTTCTCTGGCGGGATCGGGCTTCTTCTGCTCGCTCATTGGGTACAGCGTAGACGCCATGCGGTGGTGATGCCCCGTTCGGAGTTTGGTTGCTCTGCACCTTGGACGCGCTCCGGCTGCGGGGGATCGCGCCGGTTGGCGGTGTATCATGCACGGCCCGCACCAGAACACGAAGGAGCGATTGATGAGCATCCAACTCGGCGATACCGCGCCCGACTTCAAGGCCCAGACAACCTCGGGCGAGATCGAGTTTCACAAGTGGCTGGGCGACTCGTGGGGCGTGTTGTTCTCGCACCCCAAGGACTTCACGCCCGTCTGCACGACGGAGCTGGGCGCGGTGGCGCGGTTGAAGCCGGAGTTCGACAAGCGGAATGTGAAGGTCGCGGGATTGAGCGTTGATCCCTTGAAGGACCACCAGGCGTGGTCGAAGGACATCGCCGAGACGCAGGGCGTCGCGCTGAACTTCCCGCTGATCGCGGACGCGGACAAGAATGTCTCGAACCTCTACGGCATGATTCACCCGAAGGCCGACGACACATTCACGGTGCGTTCGGTGTTCATCATCGGGCCGGACAAGAAGGTCAAACTGACGCTGACCTACCCCGCGAGCACCGGGCGGAACTTCCAGGAACTGCTGCGGGTGATCGACTCGTTGCAACTGACGGCGAAGCACAAGGTCGCGACTCCGGCGGACTGGAAGCACGGCCAGGACTGCATCATCGTGCCGGCGGTGTCGAACGAAGAGGCGAAGAAGCTGTT
>CALFMQ010000411.1 GCA_937879825.1 uncultured Phycisphaerales bacterium | reverse complement strand
GCGATGCGCTTCGCGTTGTTCTTCCTCGGCGAGTATGCGCACATGATGACGAGCAGCGCGTTCTGCGTGCTGCTGTTCTTCGGCGGGTATCACCTGCCGTTCGTGTCGCTGACGCATCCGGAAGCGGTCGGGCTGCTCCCGGCGATCGTGAAGTTCCTGGTGTTCTTCAACAAGGTGATCCTGTCGGTCGTGTTCATGATGATCATCCGGTGGACGATCCCGCGCATCCGCTACGACCAGGTGCTCAAGCTGGGTTGGCAGTCGCTGATTCCGCTCGGCATCACGCTCGTCGTCGCGACGGCGATCATGCGGCACATGGGTTGGACCAGCCCGTGGCAGTTGATCGTGATGAATGTCGTGGTGATCGCGCTGGCGATGATCGTCGCGCCGTTCCTGCCCAAGGACGATGTGAACCGCAAGGTGCCGATGGCGGGCTCGCGGTTCAATCCGCTGCCGGGCGAGGCGGTGGAGACGAAGCCGACGGACCCGGTTGCGCTGTCGGACGCGGCGATCTGATTTCGCTTCGCGAGTAAGAAGAAAGGAACGCGCACATGACACGCCGGCGGCGGATCAAGTTGATCTGTCGTTGGGCGGGTGTTGTGACTTTGGTGTTATGGGGGATGAGTTTCTGGCGATCACTTGTGTTCGTTTGGGATACTCGGCCCGATCCGAGTCTGCATCTGCCGCGATGGCCACAGGTCAAACGAGTGGGCGCGTGGAAAGGGATCTTGTTCTTTGACGATGGCTGCCGCACCAATCGCGAGCCGGGATTTCACACCAGTGGCTACTCCGACGACAACTTTCGCCCGGCCCTCCGGACCTTTCTCATCGGGGAGATTCGCCCGGCGACACAAACCGAATCGCTGTTTGTCATTGCAATTCCTGCGACGGTTCCGCTCACTTTGAGCGCTGCGTTAATCGGTTTCTCGTTCTGGCGGCGGTATCCGAAGGGGCATTGCGCCAGGTGCGGCTACGACCTCAAGGGAATTGCGGATCAGTGCCCGGAGTGCGGGCGTATGGTTCAGGCAGAAGCGCCATGAGACCGCCCAAGCACAGACGAACTCGGCTGGCCCTCCGGTGGGGCGGCATCGTGATTCTGGTGATGTGGGGGCTGAGTTACTGGCGCGCGTACGGGTTCATCTGGAATCCGCCCGGCAACACCAGCGGCGCGGATCGACTCATGGCGGACTACGGGCGGCTGTACATCCTGCAGAACATCGGCGGGCCGGGGCGCACCGGGTTTCATGTTGCCCGCGCGTATCAACCCGCGTTTCCCAATGAACTCGCATTCGCCGGGCAGTTCGACACGCCGATGCAGGGCATGCCGTGGCGGATTGTGGTGCCGCCGATCGTGTTTCCGTTTGGAGGCGCCTTTCTGATCGGATGTTCGTTCCACATCCCCCGGTACAAGCGGATGCCCAAGTGGTTCCCTTCAGGGTGCTGCCAGAAATGCGGGTACGACCTGACGGGGGTCTCCAACCAATGCCCAGAGTGCGGGCACTTCATCGGCACACCTGTGGACGAGGATTGATGCGGTATCTCTGTTTCGACATCGGCGACAAGCGCACCGGCATCGCGTCCGGCTCGGATGAGCTGAAGATCGCCTCGCCCGTGGAGGTCGTCGAGTGCGCGTTTGTGGGTGATGGCGGCGCGTTGGTCGATCGGCTCGTGAAGGTGATCGGTGAGCACGAGCCGGACGCGCTGGTGATCGGGCTGCCGATCAACATGGATGGCACGGAGGGGCCGCGCGCCAAATCCATGCGCACGTTGGCGGATCGGTTGGCGGAGCGGAGCGGGCTTACCGTGCATCTGTTCGACGAGCGGCTGACGAGCGCCGAAGCGGACTGGTCGATGGCGAACACGGGGATGACGCACGGGCAGAAGAAAGCGAAGCGCGACGCGATCGCGGCCGCTGCGATTCTGCGGGGATTCATGCACCAGAGAGGCACAGAGGGCACGGAGGGGGACCGAGAGGTACTGGATTGAAGGGTGCCATGGGCAACACATCGTGTTGCCCGTGCTCAAGCGTTTCGTTCGATCAGCACACGGGCAAGTCTTCGACTTGCCCATGGCACCTGAGATCACGCCGTGCCATTCACACCGCTTGCCTCTTCGCGGTCAAGCGGTGGCACCCAATGTCAACTCCGCGCGAGCATGGCGGCGCCGAGTAGCCCGGCGTTCTCGCGGAGCTGCGTAAGGCGCACCTCGACATGCGACATCGGCTCGCCCGGGAAGACATCGGCGCGGAGGGCGCACTCGACGCGGGCGCGGTAGGGCTCGCCCAGCGATTCGGCCAGGCCGCCGCCCAGGAGCACGAGCGGGATGCTCATGACCGAGAGCGTGTTGGCGATGGAGATGCCCAGGAGGTCGGCGGCGCGGTCGACGATATCGCGGACGACTTCGTCGTTGGCTTCATAGGCGCGGGCGATGTCGGCGGAGGACGGCGGCTCGCGGAGATCGTTGCGGTGCGCGATTTCTGCTGCCACGGCGGCGCGTGAGCAGTTCTCTTCCATCAGGCGTTTCCCGATTGGATTGTCGGGGAAGAGGACGGTGCGGCCGATCTCGCCGGCGGTGCCGAGCGGCCCGCGGTAGACGCGGTGGTTGAGGATGATGCCGCCGCCGACGCCGGTGCCGACCCAGACGCCCAGCGCATCGGGTGCGTTGCGACCTGAGCCGAGCGCGTTCTCGCCCAGCACCGCGCAGTTCACATCGTTGTCGATGGTGATGGGGACTCCCAGGTGCTCCTTGAGCAGCGGCGCGAGGGGGACATCGCGCCATTCGATGTTGGGGGCTTCGATGACAACACCCCTGTCGAAATCGATCGACCCCGGCGCACCGATGCCCACCCCCCCCACCCCCCCCATCACCCGCCCCACCCCCGCTCCGCCGAGTTCGGCCTTGGCGTCGGCACAGGTGTCGCGGACGCATCGGGCCAGGCGCTCGATGACATGCTGGGCGCCCTGTTCTTTGTGCGTGTACTCGAACCGGCGCGCTACGATCCGGCCGTCCGGCGCGACGAGCCCGACATGGAAGTGGGTCGCGCCGAGGTCGATGCCGATGGTCGGAGAGGGCGTCACGTCGGGAATGTACCCCATCGCGCCGCGGGCACACTTGTTTTGCTTTCCACTAGCATCCGCCTCCGATGACCCTGGGGATCGTGCTCATTCTGGTGCTCTGGTTCGCGTGGGCGCTGCTCGTGCGCTGGATCGTTGGCGTGCGACCGCGCGGTGACGACGGGTACGCCTCGGCGGTGGTTCGGCTCTTTCAGGTGTACGCGCGCCGGTGGCAGCGGACGAGCTTCGAAGGGCTGGAGCACATCCCCGGATCAGACGGGGAGGGCGCTCCGGTTGAGCCGCTCATCGTGGTGTGCAACCACACGGCGGGGATCGACCCGATCCTCGTGCAGGCGGCGTGCCCCTTTGAGATCCGGTGGATGATGGCGCTGGACATGCGGGTCCGGTTCATGGAGGGCATCTGGCGTTTTGCGCGGATTCTCTTCGTGGACCGCGAGAACCCGACGGGCATGGAACTGCGCGAGGCCATGGCGCATGTGAAGGGCGGCGGGGCGCTCGGAGTCTTCCCGGAGGGCGGCATCGAACCGACCCCCGGCGAAGTTCTGCCCTTCCGCGAGGGTGTGGGGGTGATGGTGCGAAGGACCGGTGCGCGGGTGCTGCCCGTGGCGATCTCCGGGACTCCGGTGTCGCGGAGCGCCTGGGGCTCGATCTGGAGACGGTCGAGGAGCGGTGCGCGGGTGCGCTTCCTTGAGCCGAGGGCGTTCGGGCGTGAGACGGACGCGAGGGCGATCACGGCGGCCCTGGAGGAGGCGATCGCGTCGGCACTCCGGGCGACGCGGTGATACGCTTTGTCGCATGATCGCATGGGTCGAGGGCGAGATTGCTTCGGTGCACGAGAACACAGTGGTGCTGAGCACGCCGCACGGGATGGCGTGGGAGGTGCGCGTGCCGACGGTCGTGAGCGATGCGATGGGCGCGCGGCTCGGGCAGCGGGTGCGGCTTCAGACATTCGTGTCGATGGAACAGCAGGCGCAGGGGACGTCGTTCACGCCCCGGATCATCGGGTTCGAGAGCGAGGCGCAGCGATCATTCTTCGAGCGATTCACGAAGGTCAAAGGGCTCGGGCCCAAGCGGGCGCTGCGGGCGATGGCGATGCCGGCGGGGCAGATCGCGGCGGCGATCCGGGCGCGGGACACCGCGGCGCTGGCGCGACTCCCCGAGATCGGCAAGCGGCTGGCCGAGACGATCGTCGCGGAACTGCACGGCAAGATCGATGAGTTCGCGGATGCGGACGCCGTGATCACGGAGGGCAAACCCGCTGCGGGCGGTGGTGCGCTCAACGATGCGTCCCGGCAGACGGTGGCGGCGTTGGTGCGGCTGGGCGAGCAGCCGGCGAACGCGGAAGAACTGGTCCGGCGCGCACGCGGGGTTCTGGGCAAGAACGCGGACAAGGCGAGCGCGGACGAGTTGCTGGCGGCGGCGTTCGCGCTGCGGGCGTGAACCGACGCGGGCCCGAGGCAGTATTCTCCTTCGTATGCGATACGCGATGATCATGGCGGGCGGCTCGGGGAC
>CALFMQ010000410.1 GCA_937879825.1 uncultured Phycisphaerales bacterium | reverse complement strand
TGAACTCGCCTTTCAATGCGATGACTGTTTCGGCGAACGGCGAGACGGCGACGGGGCCGGGCGTTGTGGACATGAAGGGTGGGATTCTGATCGCGGTGGTGGCGCTGGAGGCGCTGCACGACGCGGGGGTGCGGACGAGCTGGACATTCCTGCTCAACTCGGATGAGGAGACGGGGAGTTACTGCTCGGACCATGTGTTGCGCGCCGAAGCGCGTCGGCATGATGTGGGGTTGGCGTTGGAGCCGGCGCTGCCGGGCGGGGCGCTGGCGATCGGTCGGAAGGGGTCGGGGCAGTTCATGATCGAGGTGTTCGGGAAGTCGGCGCACGCGGGGCGGGAGTTCGAGAAGGGCGTGAGCGCGGTGTACGGGCTTGCGCGGGCGATGAGCGCGGTGGAGGGCATGTCGGACCTTGCGAGTGGTGTGACGGTGAATATCGGGCCGATCGGGGGCGGTGTGGCGACGAATGTGGTGCCCGACTTCGCGTGGTGCCGGGGCAACGCGCGGTACCCGGAGCGCCGGTTTGCCGATGAACTGGGGACGAAACTGGATGCGCTGGCGACGGGCGATAACACGATGACGCGGGTGGTGGTGCATCGGAGTTTCAATCGTCCGGCCAAGCCGCGGACGCGCGAGGTCGAGCGGCTCGGGTTGCTGGCGCGTCGGGTTGCGGAGGACCTGGGGCAGTCGTTGCCCTTTGCGGAGACTGGCGGTGTGTGCGACGGGAACATCCTGCAGGACGAGGGGCTCCCGACGATTGATACCTTGGGCGTGCGCGGCGGCGGGCTGCACACGCATGATGAATGGATCGAGCTGAAATCGCTCGAGGAGCGCGCGATGCTGATGGCGAGCTTATTGATGGAGATCGACGGCGGCGCGCTGGCGGGCGAGTGAGTGAGCGTTCAACGACGCGCCGATGATCGGCGCGATCAAGAAGAAGGTGGCATGTGAGCAAGACGATGCAGCGTGAGATGACCCAGGGCGAGCAGTTGCGCGAGAGCGCGGCGGTGCGCAGCGCGATCGACACGATGGTGGGTGAGCTGAAGGAGCGGTCTTCGCAGATCACGGGGACGCGTGGCGCGCTGAGCCCGGAGCTGAGCAAGTCGTTCGACGAGATCATGGCGGTTGCGTCGGATGTTCGCGGGCGGCCGCTGCTGTACCCGTACATCGGGTCGGGGCTGGGCAACGGCGCGCTTGTGGAGCTGGTCGATGGCTCGGTGAAGTTCGACATGATCACGGGGATCGGCGTGCACTTCTTCGGGCACTCGGACCCGGAGCTGACCGCGGTGGCGATCGAGGCGGGGCTGAGCGACACGGTGATGCAGGGCCACCTGATGATGAACGAGGAGGCGATTCGGTTCGCTGAGACGCTGCTCGCGGAGGCGGGCAAGAGCAGCAAGTTGGCGCACGCGTTCCTGTGCGGCTCCGGCGCGATGGCGAACGAGAACGCGCTGAAGGTGTGCATGCAGAAGAAGAATGGTGCGCCGCGGGTGATCGCGTTTGCGCACTGCTTCATGGGGCGGTCGACGACGATGGCGCAGATCGGCGACTCGGCGGCGGGGCGTCAGGGGATCGCGCTGAATGTGATGGCGGACTATCTACCGTTCTACGACCACATCGCGGCGCGGCGGATGAGCGCGGGCGATGTGTCGGGCTCGACGCGGTACATCGACATGTGCGTGTGGCACCTGGAGCAGTTGATCGCGCGGTACCCGGACCAGCACGCGTGCTTTGTGGCGGAGTTGGTTCAGGGCGAGGGCGGGTTCAACAAGCCGCTGCCGGAGTTCCATTCCGAGTTGATGAGCGTGTGCAAGGCGAACGGGATTCCGGTCTGGGCGGACGAGGTGCAGACCTTCGGCCGGACGGAGAAGATGTTCTGCTTCGACGCGATGGGGCTGGGCGAGTACATCGATGTGTGCACGATCGGGAAGATGTCGCAGGTGTGCGCAGCGCTGTACACGAGCGACTTCAACCCGAAGCCGGGGCTGCTCTCGGGCACGTTCCTCGGGAGCGGGCTCGGGTTGAAGGTCGGGCGCCGGATCATTGAGCGGCTGCGCGACGGGGACTATTACGGCCCGAATGGGCGCATCGCCAAGCATCACGCGCTCTTCCGCACGCATGTGGAGGCGATGGCCAAGAAGCACCCCGAGTGGTTCCCCGAGTCGCACGAGGTGATGGATCTTGTGGGCGGATTCGGCGGGATGATGCGGTTCACGCCGTTCGGCGGCCAGAAGGACCCGATCCTGAAGTTGTGCCGCGCGTTGTATGACGAGGGCGTGATCTGCTTCTACTGCGGGCACGGCCCGTTCCATGTGCGGATGCTGCCGCCGCTGGGCGTGATGCCCGAGAGCCAGTGGCCGGCGGTGTTCGAGATCGTGGAGCGCGCGATGGCGAAGGTGCACGCGGAGTCGCCCGCGAAGGCGGGGGCTGCGGCGCGTCCGATGGTCAAGCCCTACAAGAAGTCCTGAGCCAGCGATCGAGGTGAGCGATGTTTCTGATTCGACGGACCGAGCCGAGAGACCTGGACATTTTGTTCAAGCTGTCCAAGACGGTGCACTTCATCAATCTGCCGGCGGACAAGGACATCATCGAGGCGAAGATCCGCAGGTCGATGCAGTGCTTCGAGGCGGTCGCCGAGGGCGCGGAGATCGAGTCGGCGCCGGGCGACAACTCGGCGGCGGGTGGATCACCGTTGTTCATGTTCACGCTGGAGGACTCCGAGACGGGCAACTGCCTGGGCACTTCGATGGTGGTGTCGGGGATGGGGACGGCGGGGCATCCGAATCTCTCGTTCAAACTGGAGCAGCGGCATTTTTTCTCGCAGGACCTGCAGCAGGGCACGACGCACATGGTGGCGACGCTCTTTTCGGATGAGTCGTCGCCGTCGGAGATCGGCGGGTTGATTCTGGGGCCGAGTTTCCGCGGGCACCCGCACAAACTGGGCAAGCAGTTGTCGCTGATTCGTTTCCACTTCATGGGGCTGCACCGCGAGCGGTTCTCGGATCGGATTCTCGCGGAGATGATGGCGCCGGTGACGGCGGACGGCGAGAACGCGTTCTGGAATCATCTGGGGCGGAAGTTCATCAACCTGCCGTATCACCAGGCGGATGTGTTCTGCCAGTTCTCGCGCGAGTTCATGACGAGTCTGCTGCCGAAGGAGCCCTTGTACCTGACGCTGCTGCCGCCCGAGGCGCGGCGGATGGTGGGGCAGGTGGGCAAGGACACGATTCCGGCGCGGAAGATGCTGGAGGGGTTGGGATTCAAGTACACGGGCCGGATCGATCCCTTCGACGGCGGGCCCCACCTCGAGGCGAAGACCGAGGAGATCACGCTCGTGAAGCAGACGGGGCGCGCCAAGTGGGCGGGCGTGTGCGACATGGCGGAGGCGAAGGACTCGGGGTTTGTGTCGCTCATGCACGAGGGCGGAGATTTCCGCGCGGTGTACGCGCCGGTGCGGCTCAACGGCGAGGCGCTGAGCATGCCCGCGGAGTGGGCTTCGATGATCGAGGCGAACGACGGGCAGCGGTTGGGGTTCACGCCGATTGATCTGAAGATCGGCGCCAAGGCGCGGCCCAAGACGACGAAGAAGAAGACGACCAAGAAGCCGACGGCGGCGTGAGCGGCGAGGAGCGAGCGGTGGAGCCACGGGATCTGATCGGCGGCGAGTGGGTATCAATTGGCGGGGAGAATATCCGCTCGCACAACCCGGCGCATCCGGATGAGACCGTGTGGCGCGGGTCGCCCGTTGCAGCGCATGTCGACGAGGCGGTGGCCGCGGCGCGCCGGGCGCTGCCCGAGTGGTCGCGGTTCCCGATCGAGAAGCGGATCGCGGCGCTGCGCGCGTATCAGGAGATCGTGAAGTCACGGGTCGATGAGATCGCGATGCTGATCTGCCGCGAGACCGGCAAGGCGCTGTGGGACAGCAAGGGCGAGGCGGGGATTCTGGCGGGGAAGGTCGACATCACGCTGGATGAATGGGAGTGGGGCGGGCGGAAGCGCGTGACGGGGTTTGAGTTGGATTTGGGAGCGGGCAAGAGAGGCGTGTGTTCGTTTAGGCCGCACGGTGTGATGGCGGTGGTGGGGCCCTTCAACTTCCCGGCGCACCTGCCGAATGGTCACATCGTTCCGGCGTTGATGACGGGCAACACGATTGTGTTCAAGCCGAGCGACAAGACGCCCGCCGTGGGGCAGTGGCTCGCGGGCGCGTACCAGGAGGCGCTGGACTCGGTGGGCGCACCGAAGGGCGTTATTAACCTGGTGCACGGCGCGGCGGCGGAGTCGGTGCGTCTGACGACGCACGCGGGCATCGACGGGATTCTCTTTACGGGATCATGGCCGGTCGGGCGGAAGATTCTGGAGGCGAATCTCGACAATCCCGGGCGGATCATCGCGCTCGAACTGGGCGGGAACAATCCGGCGCTGGTTATGGACGATGCGGATCTGCGGCAGGCGGCGATCGAGTGCGTGCGCGCGGCGTTCGTGACGACGGGCCAGCGGTGCACCTGCACGCGTCGGGTCATCGTCCATGAGCGGATCGCCGACAGGTTCATCGGGGTGATCTCGAAGATCGCCTCGGCGCTGGTGATCGGCGATCCGGTGGACGGTGTCGATGGCGGGGCGGCGTTCATGGGGCCGATCATCCGCGAGGAAGCGCGTGAGGCGGTGGTACGGTTCCAGAGGGACCTTGTCGCGGGGGGCGGCCGGGTAGTGCTTGAGGCGAAGAAGATCGGTCACCCCTCGGGCGGGCACTATGTGTCGCCCGGGATCGTGCGGGTGGGGCGGTTCTCGCTCGATCAGGACCCGGCGCACGATTGCGGGTGCGACATGGAGGTCTTCGGGCCGATCCTGCGGGTCTCGGCGTGCGGTTCGTTCGAGGACGGGCTGGAGCAGGTGAACGCGACGCGGTACGGGCTGGCGGCGTCGGTCTTTACGGCGAACCCGGAGCACGCGTGCGCCTTTATGGGGGGGGCCCGGGCGGGGTGCGTGAATGTGAATACGGGGACGGCGGGGGCTTCGGGCAAGCTGCCGTTCGGGGGCATCGGATGGTCCGGGAATCATCGTCCGGCGGGGGCCTTCTCCTCGGACTACTGCGCCTACCCGGTGGCCAGCATGGTGGTGGAGGGCGGGGAGGCGCCGATCCTGCCGGGCATGCGGTTCGAGGAGTCCTGGGTCGCGGATTAGCGCCGAGTTCGAGTGATTTCAATCCGTCGTGATCCGATGCAACCCATTGGATTCGGGGGAATAAACTCCCATACACTGGTCGTTCACGGAGGGTGGCAGCGTCCGGTGCCGACCCAGATCCAACAAGTTTTTTCACCCCCAAACCTTAGGGAGTTCTCACCATGACCAAGTTCGCCAAGATGCTCGCTGTTGCCGGCTGCTGCTGCGGTATGGCCCTCGTCGGTTGCCAGTCGACCCGTCACGTGGACGCGTCGGGCGCCGAGTGCGGCAAGGCCGACTGCTGCAAGGCGTCGTCGGTTGATGTCCAGGCCGGCGAGTGCACGAAGGGCGCCTGCGAGGGCAAGTCGTCGTGCACGCAGTCCGCGGTTGATGTGCAGGCGTCGGAGTGCTCGAGCACCAAGACCTGCCCGATGACCGGCAAGGCGATCGACGTGCAGGCCACCGAGTGCTCGACGAAGAGCGACTGCTCGGGAAAGACCTGCGACAAGCAGTAATCCGGTATCACACTCTGGTACACAGAAAGAGCCGGGGCGGCAACGCCCCGGTTTTTTCATGCGCCGCGTGATGGCTGTACAGTGGGCGGATGAAGAATGAACCGCGCACAATCCTGCCCAACGCTCGCCTGACGCCCCGGTTCGCGGGCATGTGCACCTTCGGCCGGTATCCGCTGCTCGAGGATGTTGTCGAGTCGTGCCGGCCGGTGGATTGGGCGATCTTCGGCGCGCCGTTCGATACGGGTGTGACCTATCGGCCGGGCACGAGATTCGGGCCGCGGGCGGTCCGGATCGAGAGCCAGTACCTCAAGCCGTACCACATCGAGCACGACCTGATGCTGACGGAGATTCTCTCGCTTGCGGACGCGGGGGACTCACCCGTCAACCCGTTTTCCTGCGAGACCAACGCGCGGGTCATCGCGGACTTCGCCAAGGGCTTAGGGGACGCGTCGACGAAGCTTCTCATGCTGGGCGGGGATCACTCCAACACGCTGGCGACGCTCCGCGCCGCGCATGCGCGGGCGGGCGCTCCGCGCGGCGGGCTGGCGATGATTCACTTCGACTCGCATGTGGACACGGTGGATATGACGCTCGGGGAGAAGTACTCGCACGCCTCGCCCTTCATTCGGGCGGTGGAGGAGGGCGTGCTCGACCCGCAGCGGATGCTCTCGATCGGAGTGAAGGGCCCTCTCAACACGCCGGACGATCTTCGCTATGCACGGGAGAAGGGCGTCACGCTGGTCACCTACGAGCAGTGGCGGCGCGAGGGGACGAAGACGATCGACGCGTTCCTGAAGAAGCTGGGCGACGATCCGACCTATCTGACTTTCGATATCGACTGCATCGATCCCGCGTTTGCGCCGGGGACGGGCACGCCGTGTCTGGGCGGGTTTACATCGGCCGAGGCGCTGGCGCTGCTGCGGCATGTGGCGACGGTGGCGGGGCCGCCGAATCTTGTGGGCGCGGATGTGGTCGAGGTGCTGCCGGACCGGGATGTTTCGGGGATCACGGCGCTGCTGGCGGCGCATGTGGCATTCGAGATTCTGTGCATTGACGGGTTGCGGCGGCGCAGGGCGCGCTAGCGCGTGCAGTCTTGTTCGAAGACCTCAACCTCCGGCGGCCCGGCGAGGAGGGCGCGCCAACGGTCGAGGAGCGCGCGCATCTGCGGGTCGTGGGCGATTCGGTGTTCGTCGAGTTCGAACTTGTCCGGTGCGTCGTACTCGATGACTTCGATGTATCGCTCGGGGTCGGCGCGATCGCGGAGGAGGCGGACTCTGATGCCGCCCGGCGACTGGTAATACGGGATCGCCTCGCGGAGGAACGCGAGGAAGGCCTCGCGGTCGTGGTCCTTGACGCGGATGCGGAGGTGGAGCTGGATCATCTGGGCGTCTCGTACAGATCCCTGAAATGGATCGACGCAGCGTAGCAGGGCTCCGGTCGGGGTGCGGAATCTGCCGATGCAACCTTGAGTGGGGGTGGGGCTACACTCCTTCGTCCATGATGGGAGCAACCCGAATGATCCGACGCAACTTCGGCCTTTTCAGACTGACAGCGCTGATCGCGGCATCGATGGGCGGGCTGGGCGTGGTGGGGGGATGCCAGTCGCTCAACACGCGCGCGACGCCTGTTGAGGTGGAGATCGCCGAGGAGTCGGCGGGCATCGATATCCGCCTGGCGCGCTCGCTGCCGCTGGTGCCGGTGATGATTCACGGGCAGGGCCCGTACTGGATGTTGCTGGACACGGGATCGGACGAGACGGTGCTCGATGATGAGGTCGCCGAGGCGATCGGGCTCGAGACGCAGGACCGCTATGCGATCATTTCGTCGGGTGGTCATACGAGGAAAATGAATACGCCGCAGGGACGGATCGACGAGGTCACGATCGGCGAGTCGGTGTTCCGGAACTTTGATGTTGTCGTGAGCGACCTCGGGTCGTTGTCGCGGACGCTCCGGCATCGTCTGGACGGGATCATCGGCGTGCAGGTGATCTCGCAGAGCGTGGTGACGATCGACTACCGGGAGCGTCAGGTTCGTTTCTCGCGTGCGCGGCTCGAAGCGCCGGATGGCGTGAATCGGTTGCCGCTGTCGTGGCGCGGCTCGGAGGCGGTCGTCACGATGCATATCGGCGGGAGCGAGTATCGCGCGAAGCTGGACACGGGGCAGGTCGGCGCGCTGTCGTTGTCGGAGGAGGACCGCGATGCGCTGGGCGACCAGGCGACCAATCGGGGATCGGTGACGCACCGGACCTTTACGGGGAGCGTCGAGCGGGATGTGGTGCGCCTCAACGGGCGGCTGCGTGTCGGTGCGCTGGAGATCGACAACCCGCACGCGAGCATCGGCGGTCGCACGCGGCTGGGGAGCGGCGCGCTGCGCCGATCGGTGGTGCGGATTGATCTGAAGGGTGGCGTGCTGGAGATCGAGCCCGGCGAGGGGCCGTTGCGGACGCGGTGGTGGGACTGAGCGGCGGGCTCGCTCGGATTGCGTTCGTGAGGTGGTCGCGCGTTTGAGCGTATCGCGTCGCTTCGTGCGCACATGTCCCGGATTCCTGACAGTGCGTTGAGCGCACCGGTGATAAAATTCGTGCGGAGGTGCACCATGAAGTCGCGCGATGTCGGCTTGGTGTGTGGGCTCTGCGTGATCGGCTCCTCGTGCTTTATTGCTCGCGCGGGCGTCATCGCGAGCGATGCTTTCTCGTATCCGGATGGGGCGCTGACCGGGAACAACGGCGGGACCGGGTGGACCGTGATCTGGGTCGACAGCGGGCTCGATGTCGTGAGCGGTGCCGCCGTGACGAACGTGTTCAACAACCCGCCGAAGTACGCGACCCGTTCGTTCGCCAATCCGGCGGCGACGGGCGATCTGTTCTTTCGCGTGCGCATCCGGACGGGGTCGGTGACCACGGCAGATTACTTCGGGTGCCAGATGTACACCGGCGTGAATAACAATGTGCTGCTCTTCGGGAAGGGCGTCGGGGACACAACATTCGGTGTCGGCAACAGCGGGCTCGTGCAATCGGGCGTGACCGTGCAGCCGAACACCGAGTATGTGCTGATCGGTGCGCATCACATCGTTCCGGGGCCGGATCCGGATCAACTGATGCTCTGGATCGATCCGGACGGGAGCGACTATCTCGACCCCGCGACCGGCGCAAACAGCGCCGATGCGATGACGCTGGAGTCGGTGTTTTTCGTGGCGAACAGTCTGATCATCTTCGCCGGGTATCCCGGGTGCGCATTCGATGACATCGTGATCAGCGATGATCCGGCGGGCGTGGGGCTGCTAGCGGCA
>CALFMQ010000409.1 GCA_937879825.1 uncultured Phycisphaerales bacterium | reverse complement strand
ACACTTCCTTCTCCCGCACGCGGCTCAACCAGGGCGTCATCCGCCCACGCGCGCCCGCCTCGCCCCACTTCGGCTGCGCCTCCGGGGGCAACGCCTTCACCCACTCCCACGCGTCCCGCGCCGTCTCCTCGATCGGACGATTCTTCAGCCCGTGCGCACGCGCCTTCGCCGTGCTCACCTGCCCGAACCCGGAGTAATCCTCCATCGGCGCGATCCACGCCGGCATGTCCTGCCACGCCGATACGCCCTGCTCGTCGAGGAACTCCGCATCAACCCAGGTGAACTCCGCATCGCCGCCCGTCCCCTTGGCGCAACCCTGCAGCATGTCGCGCATCGTCATCCCGCCCTCTTGGCTGTCCGCGTTGAACCAGCCCATGTGCTTCTGCTCGATGCAGTGCACGACAAACGCCGCCAGATCGCGCACATCCAGCACCTGCGTGAACCACTCCGGCTTGCCCGGCGCCAGCACCTCGCCACCCTCGGCGATGCGGCACGGCCAATAGTTGAACCGGTGCGTCCAGTCCCCGGGCCCCACGATCAACCCCGGGCGGATATTCGTCACGCGCCCCGGCATCGTGTCCTCCGCCGCGTGCTCGCACAGCGCCTTCAGCGCGCCGTAGTACTGCCCGACATTCTCATCCGTCGGGTCCTCCATCTGCGCCTCCGGCGCCGTCTCGTCCATCCCCGCCGGACCCCACGTCGCGTACGCCGAAATGCTCGAAATGAACACGTACTGATCCACAGCGTCCTTGAGCAACTCAGCGCTCATCCGCACGATCCGCGGCACATACCCGCTCGTATCAATCACCGCGTCCCACTTGCGCCCCTTGAGCGCCTCAAGATCGCCGTCCCGATCGCCGCGCAACTTCTCGAGATCAGGGAACAACTCCGGCCGCGTCTGCCCACGGTTGAACAGCGTCATCTCGTGCCCACGCCCCAGCGCCTCCTCAACGATCTCCGGCCCCAGGTACGCCGTCCCCCCCAGAATCAACAACTTCATCTTCTTCACCTCACCGCTCCGGCGCGCCATCGCCCCGCGCACCCCAAGCCCCATCGCAGCCCCCGTCGCCAGTGTCGTCGCCAGAAACTCGCGCCGCGTCGTGCCCATCTCATTGCTCCTATTCGTCCCTCGGAACGGTGCCAAAGCGACCCGCAAACCCGGAATCGCCCGCGTCTGCTACCCCCGCGCGCACAACCCGGTTGCAACTTTTGACGCGCCCCGCGATACATCACCATTCGCGAGCACCCGCCCAATGATCCGAAACCTCATCAACAAGGTAGGAGATGTCCGCCAGGGCGAGTGGCGCGCGCTCGCATGGTCCGCGCTCCTCTTCTTCCTTATCCTCGCCGGCTACTACCTCGTCCGCCCCGTCCGCGACGCCATCGCCGCCGAGTTCCCCCGCGATGTCCTGGGCGACCTCTTCTGGATCACCCTGGGCGCCACGCTCATCGCAAACCCCATCCTCGCGCTCCTCGCCGTCTACATCCCCCGGCGCATCCTCGTCCCCATCGCCTATTCCGCCTTCGTCGCGCTGCTCACCATCGTCTTCTTCGCGATGCGCGCCCCCGACGAACCCACCCGCCTCCTCGCGGGCCGCACGCTCTACATCGGAGTCTCCGTCCTCAACCTCTTCCTCATGACGCTTTTCTGGGCGCTCATGGCCGACGGCTACTCACTCTCCCGCTCCAAGCGCCTCTTTGGAATTGTCGCCGCCGCCGGAACACTCGGCGCGGTCTGCGGCGCCTTCGCCTCCTCGCGCATCGTCTCCATCAAACTCGCAGGCCACGAAGAACAGAGCGGCCCCGCACTCTCCATCCTCGCCGGCGCCGTCCTCATCGCGCTCACCATCCCCGTCTCGTTCCTCGCCCGCCGCGCCATGAGCGACATGCCCCCCGCGCCCGATGAGGCGCTGGGCAACCACGACACCGACGCGCGCAAGCCCGTCGGGGGCCACTTCCTCGCCGGGTTCGTCGCAATCGCCCGCTCGCCCCTCCTCGCCGGCATCGCGTGCTACCTCTTCTTCATCCCCTTCGCCCAGACACTCGTCTACTTCCAGCAGGTCGATGTCATCAAGGCCGCCGACCTCACCCGCGAAGAAGCCACGAAGTACCTCGCCTCCGTCGATGTCTGGGTCAACACCGCCGCGCTCGTCATCCAACTCTTCCTCACCTCGCGCATCATCAAGTGGATCACCGTCGGCGGCGCCCTCGTCACCCTCCCCGTCGCCTCCTGCGCCGGCGTCGCCGCACTCGCCTACGCGCCCTCCCTCACAACCCTCGCCGTCGTCCGCGTCGCCCAGCGCGCCGTCAACTACGCCCTCGCCAGACCCGCACGCGAAACACTCTTCACCGTCGTCTCGCCCGAGGACCGCTTCAAGGCCAAGCCCGTCATCGACACCTTCATCTACCGCGCCGCCGACGGCGTCGGCGAACGCGCCGACAAGTCTCTCGCCGATTATCTCCTCTACCTCGTGCCCCCCATGCTCATCATCTGGAGCGCCATCGCCGTCACGCTCGGCGCCCTCCAGCGCCGCCGCGTCCGCGAAGCGGCACCACATCAACTCTGCCCAAACTGCAGGTACGACATGCGTGGTATCACTTCCGACATCTGCCCCGAGTGCGGCAAGAGCACCGAAACTTCCAGTATCCCCTGATTAATCCGCCTTCGGCTTCTCCCGACCGATCCACGCCACGCCCATCGTCATCGCGAACCCCACGCCGATCAGCCCGATCGACGCAGCGATCTGCCCCGCGCTCGGCGTGAACGGTTCCAGAGGCCACTCGTCCTTGTTCACGCCGGGCCCCGCCGTCACCTCGCGCCCCAGCGTCTCCTCCACGAGCGCCGTCTCCGCCGGCTTCACCGGAACCTTGAACGGCCACAACCCCAGCACCGACCCCACCACCAGCCCAAGCAAGAACCCCACCGTCACCTTCTCGTGCTTCAAGAGCAACCACTTCAGCAGATTGCTCACACCCGCGATCCCCACCACCACGCCGATCCCCACCGGCACCACGACGCGCCACTCCTGCAGCGCCGCCGCGATGTCGCCCCCATCAAGCACCGCCCCCTTCACCCGATCCACCGACGCCAGAATCGGCACATACACACCCAGCAGAATCAACAGGTACGCACCGCTGATCCCCGGCAGAATCATCGCGCTCGCGCCCAGCACGCCCGCAGCGAACATGAACCCCATCGAGTGCCGATGCACCGTCTCGTCCGGGCTGAACACAAACATCCCCACCATCAGCGCCAAGCCCAGCACCGTCCCCGCCACCGCCCGCGCATCAATGGGCCTCGCCAGCTTATGCAGAATCGGCACGCCCCCCAGCGTCAGCCCGATGAACAGCGAATACATCACCCACCGGTGCTCGATCACCAGCATCTTCATCGTCCCGGCAAACCCGCCGATCGCCCCCAGCGCCGCCAGCCCGATCAGCGCCACCACCGCGATCGATCCCGCCCGGAACCGCAGCGTGCTCAACTCCGACACCGCGCCGATGAACCGCCGATACACCCCCGCCGCCAGCAACATCGTCCCGCCCGAAAACCCCGGCACCAGGGTCGCCAGCCCCATGAAC